>JBCDCF010000144.1:0-7923 GCA_039182345.1 Pseudomonadota bacterium | reverse complement strand
GCCGGCGCTGGGGCCGATGAGGTCGTCGACATGAAAGGCCTCCCGTACGCAAACTAGGCACGATCGCGCTGGTGCGAAAGCGCTATTCGATCTCCCGCAGTGCCGCAGCGGCTGCCAGAGGGCAAACGACACCTGCAACAAGGCTGAGGGCGCCCAGAAGCGCAAGGGGCGCGGAAGGGCTGCGTCCTGCCACGGTCGCCTCAATCACCGCCACGCCAAAGATCAAAATGGGGATTGATAGGGGCAGCACCAAAATGGCGATGAGCACGCCTGCGCGACGAAGCGACACGGCCACAGCCGCCCCCACGGCCCCGATCAGCGCCAGACCCGGCGTGCCGATGAGGAACGTCAACGCTGTAACGGCCAGCACCTCAATGTCCATGTTGAGGAGGATCGCCGCAAAGGGGGTGGCGAGGATGAGGGGGAGGGCCGCCGCGGTCCAGTGGGCGGCCGCCTTTGCCAGCACCACAAGCTCCAAAGGGGTGCCCCCGAGGCGCAGTTGGTCGAGCGTGCCGTCCTCCTGGTCGGACTGGAAGAGCCGTTCCAGGCCGAGGAGAAGGGCAAGGAGGACCGCAATCCACAACAAAGCGGGGCCGAGACGCGACAGGAGCGGCAAGTCAGGTCCCAGCGCAAACGGTGCGACGGCGGTGACGGCAAGGTAGAAGATGACGCCGACGGGGCCGCCGCCCCCGGCACTCCAGGCAAGGCGCACATCGCGAAGGTAGAGGGCGGCAAGGCTCACGCGGCTAGCGACAGCTCGGCCGGGTCGGCAAGGCCGATAGGCTCGTGTGTGGCTGCGACAATGAGACCACCGCCCGCAAGATGGTCCGCCATGATGGTGGCAAACGCCGCCCGCGAGGCCGTATCGAGGCCGGCCGTCGGCTCGTCGAGGAGCCAGATGGGTCGTGGCGCCGACAACAGGCGCGACAGGGCAAGGCGGCGCCGCTGGCCCTGTGACAGGAAGCCTGCCGACACCTCCGCAAGGTGGGACAGGGCGACGGCCTCAAGACCCTCAAATGCCGCCGCCTCGGCCGCCTCACCCCTGAGGCCACGAAACCAGCGGACCCAGAAAACGGCGTTGGAAAGCACGGTTTCCTGCGGCTTGACGGCGTCGAGATGGGCGACCACATGCAAAGCGCGGATGCGATCGTCTTCCCAGCCTTCAAGCGTCACTGACCCTTCAGCGACCGGTGTGTGGCCGGCGATCGCCCGCAAGAGCGTCGATTTGCCGGCACCGTTCGGACCCGTCACCGTCAAGGCATGGCCTGCGGGAAGATGGAAGGACACGCCGTCGAGCACCCGCCGCTCACCGCGATCGACCACCAGTCTGTCCAACCGCAGGCCCTTCACAATGGACAAAGTCTAAAAAACGGCGGTGTGCCGTCTTGATCGGCGGGAGAATTGGGCGTTGATAGCGGCAAAAGTTGTCTTCCAACCAAGGGGTTTACGCCGTGGCCCGCTCGCTCGATAGCTTCAAAGCCCGCACTGAGCTCACCGTTGACGGTAAGAGCTATACCATTTTCGACCTCAAGGCCGCGGAGCGCAACGGGCTTGACGGGATATCCCGCTTGCCGATGTCGCTCAAGGTGCTGCTTGAGAACCTGCTTCGCTTCGAGGACGGATCCACCGTCACCGCCGATGACATTCGCGCTGTCGCCACCTGGGTGAAGGACCGCCGCTCCGACCGCGAAATCGCCTACCGCCCCGCCCGCGTCCTCATGCAGGACTTTACCGGCGTGCCGGCCGTGGTGGACCTTGCGGCCATGCGCGATGCCTCAAAGACGCTGGGCGCCGACCCGCGCAAGATCAACCCTTTGGTGCCCGTCGACCTCGTCATCGATCACTCGGTGATGGTGGACTATTTCGGCACCCGCAACAGCTTTAAACAAAACGTCGACCTTGAGTATAAACGCAACGGCGAGCGCTATGAATTTTTGCGCTGGGGCCAGAGCGCTTTCGATAACTTCCGCGTGGTGCCCCCAGGCACGGGCATCTGCCACCAGGTGAACCTTGAATACCTGGCGCAGACTGTGTGGACGCGCGAAGAGGACGGCGAAACCTTCGCCTTCCCCGACACGCTGGTTGGCACCGACAGCCACACCACGATGGTGAACGGGCTTGCCGTGCTCGGCTGGGGCGTCGGCGGCATCGAGGCGGAAGCGGCCATGCTCGGCCAGCCCATCTCCATGCTGATCCCCGAGGTGGTCGGCTTCAAGCTGACAGGCACCTTGCCTGAGGGGATGACCGCCACGGACCTTGTCTTGACCGTCACCCAGATGCTGCGTGCCAAGGGCGTCGTGGGCAAGTTCGTGGAATTTTTCGGCCCAGGCCTGTCCTCCCTCTCGCTGGAAGATTGCGCGACCATTGCCAACATGGCGCCCGAATATGGCGCCACCTGCGGCTTCTTCCCCATCGACAGCGACACGCTGCGCTACCTCTCCGCCACCGGCCGCGACCCGCACAGGGTGGCGCTGGTGGAGGCCTACGCCCGCCACAACGGCTTTTACCGCGAGGACGATGCGGCCGACCCCGTCTTCACCGACACACTGGAACTCGACCTTGGGACCGTGGTGCCCTCCATCGCAGGCCCCAAGCGTCCGCAGGACCGCGTGGCGCTGAGCGATGCCGCTGCCGCCTTTCCCGACGCCGTCGCCGCCATCAAAGGCGGCAGCAAGGCAAAGGCCCCCGCTGACGCCGCAGAGGCCCGCTTCATGGCCGAAGGCGGGCAACAGCTCCAGGACGGCTTCACCGTGGAAGGGCAGGACTACAACCTTCACGACGGCGACGTGGTGATTGCCGCCATCACCTCCTGCACCAACACCTCCAACCCCTCAGTGCTGATTGCGGCGGGCCTAGTCGCCCGCAACGCCCGCCAGAAAGGGTTGACCGTCAAGCCTTGGGTGAAGACCTCGCTCGCGCCAGGCAGCCAGGTGGTGACGGACTATCTTGAGAAGACGGGCCTTCAGGACGATCTCGACGCCATGGGGTTCGACCTTGTGGGCTATGGCTGCACCACCTGCATCGGCAACTCGGGCCCGCTTCCTGAAGAAATCTCAAAGACCATCAACGAGAACGACCTCGTCGCCGTCTCCGTCCTGTCCGGCAACCGCAACTTCGAGGGTCGCGTCAATCCTGACGTGAGGGCCAACTACCTGGCCTCGCCCCCTCTGGTGGTGGCCTACGCCATCCTCGGCACCATGACGAAGGACATCACCACAGAACCTTTGGGCAACGACCAGGACGGCAACCCCGTCTACCTGAAGGACCTGTGGCCCACCTCACAGGAGGTGGCGGAGCTTGTGCGCAGCTCCATCAACGAAGACATGTTCCGCGAGCGTTACTCGGACGTCTTCAAGGGCGACGAGCACTGGCAGACCATTGAGACCTCGGGCGGCCTCACCTACTCCTGGCCGCTGTCGTCCACCTATGTGCGCAACCCGCCCTATTTCGAGGGCATGTCCATGGACCCCGAGCCCATCACGGACGTTGAGAATGCGCGCATCCTGGCGCTGTTCCAGGACTCCATCACCACCGACCACATCTCCCCTGCAGGGGCCATCAAGCCGGCCTCGCCTGCAGGGTCCTACCTGTCGGAGCATCAGGTGGGTGTGCGCGACTTCAACTCCTACGGGTCGCGCCGCGGCAACCACGAGGTGATGATGCGCGGCACCTTCGGCAACATCCGCATCAAGAACCAGATGGTGGCGGGCGTTGAAGGGGGCGTGACCTACCATCAGCCCTCAGGCGAGGAGATGCCCATCTACGATGCCGCCATGCGCTATGAGGCCGAGGGCGTGCCCCTTGTGGTGTTCGCCGGCAAGGAATACGGCACAGGCTCCTCCCGCGACTGGGCGGCCAAGGGCACCCGCCTTCTTGGCGTGCGGGCTGTGATTGCGGAGAGCTTTGAGCGCATCCACCGCTCCAACCTCGTCGGCATGGGCGTCCTGCCTCTGGTGTTCACCGAGGGCGATACGTGGGACGGGCTCGGCATCACCGGCAAGGAAACCGTCACCATCCGCGGCCTTGCGGATCTGAAACCCCGCCAGACGCTGACCGCCGACATCACCTTCGAGGACGGCAGCACCAAGACCATCACCTTGCTGGTGCGGGTCGATACCGCTGACGAGCTTGCCTACTACAACAATGGCGGCATCTTGCACTACGTGCTGCGCGGTTTGGCCCGCGAGGGCGACACACCGCTTGCTGCCTGACGGGTCGCACAGGTGCGGGGGCCGCGCTCCCGCACCCCCGTCCGATTGCGACGAAGCTTTGGTGGACTGATCAAGGTGCGTGATGCGTCAACTGGACTGGCCGCCCCTTTGGACCTTGGCCCACATGGCGGCGGCGACGCTGTTGGGGTGGATCTGGTCGCCTTTGGGGCCTGAAGCGGCGATCATCGGCTGGGTGTTGATTGCCGCATCCGTCGGCCTTGCGATCTGGGCCGCGCTCGTCATGCGGCAGGCGAAGACGACGGTGATCCCAGGCCGCCCACCGGCGGCTTTGGTGGAAACGGGGCCCTTCAAGAAAACGCGCAACCCCATTTACCTCGCCGACCTAGGGATTTTGGCCGGCTGGTGCTGGGTGGTTGAGCAGCCGCTCGGCATTGCCCTCCTGTTTCCCCTCCAATGGGTGCTGCAGAACCGCTTCGTCGTTCACGAAGAAGCGGCTCTGCGCGCAGCGTTCGGCGACGCTTATGAGGACTATTGCAAGCGTGTGCCGCGCTGGGTGTGATCACAGGATCATGTCCACATCGCTGAGGTTTTGAAAGGCAAAGTCCACCAGAACCAGCTTGTCGCCGCTGCCGAAATTGATGATCACGTCATCGCCCTTCTGGCGGGCAAGGTCTTCCACCTCGCCCCTGTCGGCAAAGCCAAAGTCCGACAGGTCCAAAGTGTCGCGGGTCCTGTGAAAGTCGGTGACGGTGTCGCGCTTGCCGCCCGCTTCCATGACGACTGTGTCGCGCCCGCCGCCGGTCTCGATGGTGTCGCGCCCGCCCCCACCGTCGAGGGTGTCGTTGCCCCGCCCGCCGCTCAGAATGTCGCGGCCGGCGTCGCCATTCACCTCATCGTTGCCGCGGCTGCCTGAGACGACGTCATTGCCCGCCCCGCCCGACACGGTGTCGTTGCCTGAACCGCCCTCCACAGTGTCGTTGCCGATATTGCCATCGACGATGTCGTTCCCCTTGCCGCCATCGAGGCTGTCCTGGCCGCCGTCGCCCTCGAACACCAGGAGGGCATCGACGCTCAAGGGGCCGTGGTCGCCATAGATCACATCGTCGCCGCGGCCGCCGTCGATGGTGTCGTTGCCCGCCTGAAGCGTTCCAAGAGGGCCGGGGGACAGGATGTCGCCTGCCACGGTGTCGTTGCCGCCGCCGGCCTCGATGAGGTCGTCGCCGCCGATCAGGATGCCGCCTGTGCCTTCGGCGAAGAGCACGTCACCGGTGATCGTCTCATCGCCGTCGCCGCCACGGATGGTGTCGTCGCCGCCCGTAACGTGGGTGAGACCGTTCATCAGCCCCACGTCCCCTGCGATGGTGCCCCGCGAGGGGCTGCCTGCTTCCATCAGGTCGTTGCCGGCCACAAGGCTCGTGACGCGCGGGCTGTCGGTAGCATTGACCATGACGACCACGTCACCGATGGCCGACGAGCGTGCGCTGGTGTGGGAGAAGGCCATCGTGTCATCGCCGCCGACGGCCGACATGCGGTCCCTCATGGTGCCGATGTCGCCGACGAGGAGCTGGCCGACGTCGGTCTCATCGGCGGACAGGGTGTCGTTGCCTGCCACATAGTGCCCGACCTCGTTGTCCCGCGGCGCCTCGAACAGGAAGGCATCGCCGTAAACGTCGAACACGGTGTCGCCGATGAGGAATGTGTCGTCGCCGCCTGTGTCGGTGACGCTGCCTGGGCTGAACGGGGAGGTGGCGCCGTTGAGGTCGTCGCCGAACAGGCGGTGCCCGTCGCGGATGCCTTCCGCCGTTGAGAGCTTTGACGCGTCGAAGACGTCATCGCCGATGAGGACGACGTTCCAAAACCTCTGCGGGCCGAGGCCGACGAAGCCTACCGGGGCGAAGAAGTTGCTGATGATCACGTCGGCCGTGGTGCCGGCGCCGCCTGCCTGAGATGGCAATGTCATCCATCGTGCCCTGAACCACCACGCGGTCCGGGCTGTAGGTGAAGCCTGTGCCGCCGATGTCGACCCGCCGGCCGTCTTCGGCCTCGTAAACAAAGCCCTGGGGCAGGGTGACGACGGGTGTCTTGATGGCGACCATCGCAGGGTCGGTCATGTCGACAGGGCCGCCTTTGGCAAAGAATGTGAGATTGGCCACGAGCGTCATCCTCCTTGTGTCGAGCAATTGGATGGCCTCGTGGGTCCTTGCCTCCGCTCGTCCGGGCGTGGCGAAACATTCGGCCACGTCACCCGATGAAGGATCTAAGGGATGGGGTGCAGCGCGTCAGTGACCGGGGTCACACCTTCGCCCACTCGCCAGTCGGGCGCATTCGCGCATGGTGTTCAGGCGCTCTCGCGCAGCTCCTCGGCGGCCTCAAGGTTCACAGAGACCAGCTGGCTGACGCCCTTTTCCACCATCGTCACACCGTAAAGGCGGTGCATGCGCGCCATGGTGATGGGGTTGTGGGTGATGATCATGAAGCGCGTGTCGGTGACCCGCGTCATCTCATCCAAAAGGGCGCAGAAACGCTCAACGTTGGCATCGTCCAACGGGGCGTCGATCTCATCGAGGACGCAGATGGGCGCAGGATTGGTGAGGAAGACGGCAAAGATCAGCGCCGTTGCCGTCAGCGTCTGCTCGCCACCCGACAGGAGGGAGAGGACCTGGGGCTTCTTGCCAGGCGGGCGGGCGATGATGTCGAGCCCTGCATCGAGAGGGTCTTCCGCTTCGGTAAGCTGAAGAGAGGCCTCGCCCCCATTGAAGAGGTGGGTGAAGAGGCGCTGGAACTCAGCATTCACCGTGTCGAAGGAGGCCAGAAGCCGCTCGCGCGCTTCCTTGTTGAGCTCGCGGATTCCGACCCTCAGCGTTTCGATGGCGGCCAGAAGGTCGTCGCGCTCGGCCAGCATGGTGCCACGGCGCTCTTCGATCTCGGCAAGCTCATCCTCGGCGCAAAGGTTGACGCCGCCGAGGCGCTCGCGCTCCACCTTCAACTTGTCGAGCCGGGCCTCCGACTCCGCCCTGTCGGGCATCGGGGCGGAAAGGTCCAGTTCGGCAAGGCGGTGGGCTTCCTCCGGGCGCACGTCGAGAAGGTCCACAAGGTCGCGCTCGACGGTGGCAAGGCGGGTGCGCGCGGCCTCGAGCCGCTCCTCGATGCGGGCCGCATTCTCGCGCGCTTCGGAGAGGGCAGCGAGAGCGGTGCGGGCATCCTTGTCGGCGGCGCGCTCTGCGTTTTCGGCGGCAACGCGGGCATCGCGGGCGGCTTCTTCGGCAGCGTCGGCGGCCTCGGCCTCAGAATTGAGGCGCCGCCGCTCAATAATGGTTTCCGACGGGGCCTCGGCGAGGGTGTCGCGCTCCTTGGTGGCCTCTTCCAGACGTGAGGCAAGGTCGGCGTGGTGACCGTCTGCCCCGCCCAAGCGGCTACGCCAGTCGGCCAGTTCGGCGGCAAGGCGTTCAAGGCGGCGGCTGCGGCCGTAAGCGGCGCGGCGCTCCGCCTCGGCAGCGTTGCGGGCTGCCTCGGCGGCCTGACGCTTTTGCCGCGCGGCGGAGAGGAGACGGTCGCGGGCCTCAGCCTCTTGCGCGCCTGTGGAGACGTGCTGGCGCTCGGTCTCGGCGTCATCGCGTTCCTTGGCGGTGGCCTCTGCCCGGGCTTCGGCGGCCTCAAGGCTGGCTGCAAGGCGATTTTCCTCCCCTTGCGCCTGGCGGGCCTTGGCCTCCAGCGAGGACAAGGTTTGGCGCGCATCGGCGGCGGCGCGGCG
>JBCDCF010000143.1:0-7933 GCA_039182345.1 Pseudomonadota bacterium | reverse complement strand
CGTGGCGGGGATGCGCTTGCGGCCACCAAGATTGTCGTAAAGGAGCAGGCCGAGGCGGATCAGCCAGCGCGGCCGTTGCTGCGGGCTGTGGATGAGCACGAGGCGCAGGGGTCGTGTCAGGTGCGGGGCGACGGAGAGCACCACCTCCCGTTCAATGAGTGCTTCGCGGACCAGGCGAAACTCATAGTATTCTAAGTAACGCAGGCCCCCGTGGATGTATTTGCCCGAGCGCGAGGAGGTGCCTTCGGCAAGGTCGCCCTTTTCGCACAAGACAACGGACAGGCCGCGGCCGGCGGCATCGCGCGCGCACCCTGCCCCATTGATGCCGCCGCCGATGACGAGAAGGTCCACCGTCTCACTCACCGCCACAGCTCCTTGCCGGAAACGGACGCACCGAAGGGGGCGCAGTGTTGGACGGTGGGCGGCATTTGGGTCTCAGCACGGGTTGACGGGGGGCTCGCCGGCAAGAAAGCGGCGCACCTCTTCGGCGGCCATGGTGGCGGCAATGTCCACCGTCTTCACCGAGGCGCCTGCAATGTGGGGGGTCAGCGTCACGTTGGGGAGTTTCAGGAGCGGCCAGTCGGGAGGGACGGGCTCCACGGAAAAGGTTTCCAGCATGGCGCCGCGGAGGCGACCTTCGGCAAGGGCTTCGGTCAGCGCCTCATAGTCCACCAAGGGGCCGCGGGCGGTGTTGATGAGGGTGGCGGTGGGCTTCATGGCGGCAAGCGCGGCGGCATCGATCATCCCGCGGGTTTCGTCGGTGACGCGGGGGTGGAGGGTGATGATGTCGCTCTCGCGGTAGATGGTTGCAAGGTCCACATGCAAGACACCCGCGGCCCGGTCAGCCTCTGAGAGCTGGACGTAAGGGTCGCAGACGAGGATGCGGCAGCCGAAGGCCCGCAGCAGCGGCACCACCCGCGAACCGATCGCCCCGTAGCCGATGACGCCGACGGTCATCTCCGACAGTTCTTGGCCGGTAACGTCGGCACGGTAGAGGTCGCCGCGATACTCCCCCCGCCTCAGCGCATCGTGGCCCCTCGTGATGTTGCGCGTCTCTGCGATGATGGCACCGATGGTGAATTCGGCCACCGCGGAGGCGTTGCGGCCCGGGGCGTTGACCACCTGGACGCCGCGCGCCCGTGCCGCCGCCATGTCGATGTTGACAGGACCGCCGCGGGAGACCGCGATCATCTTAAGGCCTGGCAGCTTGTCCAGCATCGCCGCAGAGATGGGGGCAAGGTGGGTGATGAAGATGGGCGCATCGCCAACGAAGGCGATCACATCGTCGGGCTCGCCCATGTATTCCTTCAGACCGTCCATGCCGGGCACCGCATAGCCGTGCTCCATGGGGGCGTCTGGCCAGTCAAAATCCATGGTGCGACAGTGGAGAGTGTCGGGACAGGCCTTTGCCAGGGCTGCCTCGAAACGCTCCGACAGCATGAAGCGGTCGCCGATGATGGCCACCTCGCTCACGCCCCCTCCCCCATCGCTGCGTGGATGGACTTGCGGGCCGCTGCGTGGTCGGACCATGTGGGCGCCAGAGCCGTCCGCGTTGCGACATAGCGTTCGTAAAGGGTGTCGTAGATGCCCGTCAGGGTTTCGTCCGGAGCCTCTGCCTCCTCAAGCAGCGGCGTGACCCAGGCATCGGCGCACGCATCGATGGATGGGTAAAGGCCCTGCTGTACGGCGGCGATCATGGCTGCGCCGGCCGCGCCGGATTCGGCCTGTGCCACTGTGCGCAAGGGGCGGCCGAGGGTGGCAGAAAGGATGGCGCGCAGGGCTTTGGAGCGTGCCGCCCCCCCTGACAGGCGCACCTCTGAGGGGATCGGCCCCATGACCGCGTAGCAATCGCGCGCAGCAAGGGCGAGGCCTTCGAAGGTGGCGCGGACGAGGTCGAACCAGCCGGCAGACTGGTCAAGGCCTGTGAAGCTTGCCCGTGCGTCGGGCTCCACGAAGGGGCCGCGCTCGCCTGCAAAGGAGATATAGGGGTGGTAAAGGGCAGCCCCCGGCCGTGCGGCAAGGACCTTTGCGTCAAGGCCTTTCAACAGGTCGGCGCGGGTGCGGGCAACGCCTTCGGAGGCCAGGATCTCAATGGCAATGTCGAGCATCCAGTCGATGTTGAGGGTGGCGGCCATGTTGGTTTGCATCTGCCCATAGGCAGCGCCCGGGAACGGCATGGTGTAGCCGTTGCGGTCCTCGTTCAGCACCACGGCATCGACGTTGGGGACATAGCGCATGTGAACGCCTGTGGAGCCGAGCACCGACAGGCCTGGCTGCACCGCAGCGTCCATCAGCCCCGCCCCCATGGCCGAACACATGATGTCGAGATAGCCGAGGGTGACGGGGAGTCCCTCAGGCAGACCGGAGACATTGGCGGCCTCTGCCGTCAGTCGGTGGGCTGTGGTGGAGCCATCGACGATGGGCGGCATCAAATGCTTCAGATCCGACAGGTCGAGGGCCTCAAACACCTCGTCGCTATAGGCGCGGGTGCGGTAGTTGCCGAAGGTGTAGCCGCCTTCTGTAGGGTCGGTGGCACGCTCGCCGGTGAGGCGCAAGTAAAGCCAGTCCTTGCAGTGGAAGGCTGTGGCGGCGTTGGCAAGAAGCTCCGGCATCGCCTCCTTCATGAAGGCGAGCTGGGTGCGCATCTGGCAAGGGTTCAGGCCCGTTGCGGTGTGGGCGTAGATGGTCTCCATCGCTGGCGATTGTGTCAGCCGGCGTGTGGGCCCCACGGCGCGTGCGTCAAGCCACAGCCAGCCGTCGTGAACGGGACGGCCGTCCTTGTCGATGAGCCAGCAGCCGTCCCCCTGCCCTGTGACGGACAGGACGAGGATGCGCTGGCTGAGATTGTCGATCACCGCGCCAAGCTCTTTGAGCGCCGCGGCGGCATCGGCGAACGTGCGGTCCATGTTCTGTTCGGCGCCGCCGTCGGGCAGCGTGTTGAAGCTGTTGGGGCGGCTTGCAACGCCGAGCTGACGGCCGTTCACATCGAACGCCACCGCCTTGATGACGGAGGTGCCTGCATCAAGGCCGACGATGACGGGATCGCTCACACCCGCGCTCATGCCAGCGACCCACCATGGCTGAGGGCCTCGCCCGTCTCAGTGTCGAAGATGTGAAGGTCGGCCGGGGCGATGGCGATGCCGATGGTCTCGCCAGTCTTTGCAGGGCTGCGGTCATGCTCCACCGAGACGATGGTGGCACCGGCAAAGCGCGCGGCAATGTGGCTCTGGTCGCCAAGCCACTGGTTGACGAACACCTCCGCCGGTGCGCCTTCGGGGTCGATCCTCACCGCGTGGGGGCGCACGCCGATGGTGACATCGCCGCGGGTGCTCAACAGATCGCGCAGCGCCGGCTGGAAGGCCTCGGCCGGGTAGGCAAGGCGAGCGCCTGCGCCAAGGGCAAAGGTGAGCGTGTCGGCCTCGGCGCCCACCTTGGCGTCGAACACATTCATGGGCGGCTCACCCACGAAGGTGCCTGTGAACAGGTTCGCAGGCCGCTCGCGAATGTGTTCGGGCGTGTCGAACTGCTGCATGACGCCGCCTTCCATCACAGCAATTCTGTCGGCAAGGGCGTTGGCCTCCGTCTGGTCGTGGGTGACGAGGATGGCCGTCAGCCCCCTCTCCTTGATGAAGTGCTTGATGCGACCGCGCAAAAGGGCTCTGAGCTGCGGCTCCAGTTGGCCCATGGGCTCGTCCAGAAGGTGAAGGTCGGCGTGGCGCACGAGGGCACGGCCAAGGCTTGCCCTTTGCTGCTGCCCGCCTGAGACCGAGCTTGGGTAGCGGCCCAAAATGTCATCAAGCTCCAAAATGTGCGCGATTTCGTGGACGCGCGCATCAACGTCCGCCTTGTCGAGCTTTTGGGCCTTGAGGGCGAAGGCGATGTTCTCCTGTAGCGTCAGCGGCGGGTAGAGGGAGTAGCCCTCAAAGGCCATCGCCACATTGCGCTTTGCGGGGGGAAGCTGGTGGATGGGGCGGCCGGCAAGGCGGATCTCACCGTGCGAGACCTCTTCAAAGCCTGCAATCATCCGCAAGGTGGAGGTCTTGCCGCAGCCTGAGGAGCCGAGGAGCGCGATGATCTCGCCCTCATCCACTGAAAGGTCGACGTGCTTGACCGCGTGGACGGCCCGCGCCGTGCCTTCGTTGTAGATCTTGTCCACGCCGATCAGCTCAAGAACGGTGCTCATGCGGCCGCATCCGCGGTCTCGTGCTGGGGCACCGGCGCGATCCTGTGGCCCGTCTTCTTGTCGAACAGAATGACGCCTGAGGGGTCCACAGCAAGGCGGGCAGTGCCCTCGTGGGGGGCCTCGGTATCGGCAGGGCGGGAGACCAGGATCTCGCGGCCCCTTTTGGTGATGACGAGGGTGACGGCCTTCTCGTTCAATGGTGTTTCGGCTTCGATGGTGACGGGGATGGCGTCGTCCGCTGTGCTGAAGCTTAGCGCCTCAGGCCGCACGCCGAGGACACAGTCGCGGCCGATGGCGTGGGCAAGGTCAGGGTGAAGGGGAACGCGGGTGTCCGACAGGTGGACGCAGATCCCCTCATCGTCCCGCTCTGGCGTCACGTCCAGGAGGTTGATGGTGGGGTCGCCGAAGAGGCGGGCGATGTTGATGGTGGCAGGCCTGCGGTAAATGTCCTCAGGGGTGCCGAGCTGGGCGATCTGCCCCTCGTCGAGCACCGCGATCCTGTCGCCCAGCGCCATCGCCTCCTTGTAGTCCTGTGTGACGTAGACGACGGTGGCGCCCTGGTCGGCGAGGAGGCGCGGCAGCTCAAGGCGCATCTCAAAGCGCAGCTTGGCGTCGACGTTGCGCAAAGGGTCGTCCAGGAGGAGGAGTTTGGGTTCCGCCGCCAAGGCGCGGGCAAGGGCGGTGCGCTGCTTTTGGCCGTTGGAGAGGGCGCGGGGGGCGTGGCCGAGGACGTGGTCGATCTTCAACAGCTTCGCCACTTTCTCAACGCCAGCGGTGATGGTCTCGCGGGTGGAGCGGCGGGCGGTGAGAGGGCTCGCGATGTTGTCGAACGCGCTCATGTGGGGGAAAAGCGCGAAGTTTTGGAAGGCCATGCCGACGCCGCGGTGCTCCGGCGCCACCTCCGTCATGTCGTGGCCGCCGATCTCGATGGTGCCGCCGTCGGCATCCACCGCCCCTGCGATGGCGCGCAAAAGCACCGTCTTGCCGGCGCCCGACGGGCCGAAGAGGACAAGGGTTTCGCCGGATGCAACGTCGAGCGAAATCTTGTCGAGCACCGTCGTGCCCTTGAAGCGCTTGGTGAGCTCGATGAGGCGAAGCTGGGACATGTTCACCCCTTCACCGCGCCGAGCGACAGGCCTTCCACAAGGTAGCGCTGGGCGTATAGGGCAAGCGCCAATGTGGGGGTGATGGACAACACGATGGCCGCTGCAATCTGCCCATACTGAATGCCCGAGGCGGTGACGAAGGCGAGCGCACCCACCGTCACAGGCTGCTTGTCGGCCGAGGCGAGCACCAGGGCAAAGATGAAGTTGTTCCATGCAAAGATGAAGGCAAGGAGGCCTGCCGCGGCAATTCCAGGCCCTGCCAAGGGCAAGGCGATGCGGCGGAAGGTGGCGAAGTAGGAGTGGCCTGCGATGCGGTAGGCGTGCTCCACATCCGGGTTGATGTCCTCAAAGTAGCCGCGCACGATCCACAAGATGAGCGGCAGGCAGATGAGCTGGTAGACCCAGATGAGGCCGAAGTAGGTGTTCGCCAGGCCGATTTGCTGGAAGTAAAGCGTCAGCGGCAACAGCACTAAAAGAGGCGGCGCAAAACGGAAGGACAGGAGCGTAAAGGCAATGTCCTCCGACCCGCGGAACTTGTGCCTGGCGAAAGCGTAGGCGGCAGGCACACCGAGGAGGAGCGCCACCGCCACGGAGGAGACCGACAGAATGACCGAGTTCATGAGGTTTTGCATGAAGTCGATCTCAAGGGTGCCGGCCTGGGTTTCCAGTCGACCCGTGATCAACGCCACGTAGTTCTGCAAGGTGGGCTCGAAGATCATCGACGGGGGCGAGCGCAGGATGGTCTCGTTGGTCTGGACGCTCATCAAGAGGATCCAGAAAATCGGGAACATGAAGAAGACCACGACGACCAGGAGCGCCAGTCGGCGCAGCCACGTTTCCAAGGCGGAGTGATGGGTCATCGCTAAGCCTCGCCCCTTGCCCGCTCACGCAAGCGCAGCCAGTTCTTGATGAAGATGTTGGACAGGACGAACGTCACCGCCCACAAAATGATGAGAAGCGCCGCTGACCGGCCCACATTGGTGGACTGGAAGAAGTTCAAGTACGCCTCCACCTGGAAGACCATCAGGCGGTCGCCGGGTCCCCCTTGTGTCATGGCGTAGATGATGTCGAACTGTTGGATGGATTCCAGCATCCTGAACAGTGTGGCGGTGAGGATGTGGGGCGTCAGCATCGGCAAGGTGATGCGCCAGAACTGTTGGAAGCGCGGCACACCGTCGAGCGCGGCCGCCTCGAACGGCTGTGTGGGAAGCGAGCGCAGCCCCGCCAACAGCAAGATCATGATGAAGGGTGTATAGACCCAAATGTCCACAAGGACGACGGTGAGCATGGCCGTGTCGGGCGAGGACGCCCAGCGAAAGTCTTCAAACCCCAACAGTTGTGCAAAGTAACTGAGGATGCCGAAGTTGGGGTTGGTCATCAACTTCCACATCAAGGCGGCGAGGGCCGGCGCCGTCATCAGCGGCAGCAACAGCATGATGGAGACGAAGTTGTTGACCCAGGTGCGCCGCTGCAAAAGGAGCGCAATGCCAAGCCCCAGCACCAGCTCGATCCCCACCGTGAGGAAGGCGTAGGTGAGGCTGACTTTCAGCGTGTTCCAGAAGCTGGGGTCGGTGAGAAAGGCGGTATAGTTTTCGCCCCAGTTCATCCCCCTGTTCCAGGGTTGAGACAGGCGAAACCGCTGGAGGGAGTAGTAAACGGCGGTGAAGAAGGGGATCAGGATGCCGATGCACACAAGCAACGCCGGCAAGCTCAAAAGGTAGGGAAGCCAGCGCCGTGAGATCGCCGGCCGGCGGGGCGGTGCGTGATCGCTCGCAACCGTCATGACGCTCCCTTCTTTTGTGGATCAAGGCCCGCCGCGACGACGCCCTGAAGGCACCGTCGCGGCGGGCGCAGGCCGGGTCCGAAGCGGGGGTTCGGACCCGGGATGGGGTTAGCCGAGGCCGGCGTCCTTGAGCTGGCGGTCGACGCTGGCGGCCAGCTGGTCCAGCCCCTCGTCCACAGGCACCTCGTTGGCGACCATCTTCTGCAAGGTGGAGGCCCACTCTGTGGTGAGGTCGAAGAAGAGCGGCTGCGGGGTGAACTTGATGGACGCGCCGGGGGCCGACACATCGTGCATCTTCACATAGCCGGGGTAGGACTTTTCGAGCCGCTCGCGGAAGGTTTCGTCCTCCCAGACCGAGGCGCGCACAGGGTTCACGAAGTCCATCTGCGAGGCGCCGAAGAGGCCATGCTCGGGACCTGACGCCCATTGCATGAAGTTCCACGCCGCATCCTTGTTGCGCGAGAAGTTGGACATGGAGAGCGACCAGATCCAAATGTTCGGCGTCGGCGCGCTGGCGGCAGGGTTGGCGGCAAAGGGTGCAAAGGCCAGCTCCCCTTCCATGGCGTTGCCGCCGCCATTCATGAAGTAACCCAAGATGTCGGCATCGTAGATCATCGCCGACTTCCCGGCGCCAAGGTCGGTGCCCACCTGATACCAGGTATGGGAGGACCAATCGCTGGCGCCCGACTCTTGGATCATCTTGACCCATTGACGGTGAAAGTCTTTGGAGCCTTCCGTCGCCATGGCCGCAGACAGCTTACCGTCGTCTGAGACGTTAAGGTCATGCTCGTTGAAGTTGGCGTAACCTGACAGGAAGCCCGGGTGAATGGTCGCCCAAGAGCGCGAGCCACGCACGCCAAT
>JBCDCF010000142.1:0-8011 GCA_039182345.1 Pseudomonadota bacterium | reverse complement strand
TGACGGTCGCGCCGCCCTCGCCGGCGAACATCACGGCCGTGTCGAGCGCACCGGACAAATCGTCGGCGAGGATCCTGACGCTCATGGCGCCACGGTGCATTCCACGCCGGCGGACCGCAATTCGTTGAGCCTTTGGGGGCTGGCGCCGGCATCGGTGATGATCTCGCTCACCTCGTTGATGCGGCAGATCTCCACGAAGGCAGGGCTGGTGAACTTTGTGGAGTCGGCAAGAACGATGACCTTGTTGGCCGCAGCAATCATCAGCTGCTTCATGCGCGCCACCTCAAGGGAAGTTTCAGTCAGCACATTGCCGGAGATGGTGTGAACGCCAATGAAGGCGATGTCGGCGTGAATGCGCGACAGAAAGCCGTGCGCAGGCTCTCCCACCAAGGTGGTGGTGCCGGCAAGGACGGTGCCTCCAGCAACGACCGTCTCCACCGCCGATGATCCCACAAGGATCCTTGCGGTCACGAGGTCGTTGGTAACGGCCGTCAAAGCAACGCCGAGGCCGATCACGTGTTCGGCCGCGGCCCGGACCGTCGAACTTGCATCGAAGATGACGCTTTGGCCCGCCATAACCCTGCGCGCGGCTTCTGCGCCAATGGCTCGCTTCTCCGCCCGGGCGGTCTCAGCGGCGATGGAGGCGTCGACCTCAAAGCGCGCGGTTGGGGGGCGGCGGCTCACAGCGCCGCCGTGGGTGCGCTCCAGGTAGCCGCCTTCGGTCAAGTACTCCAGGTCGCGCCGCACCGTGGAGGGGGACACGTTGAGATGTTCGGCAAGGGAATGGATCGAGGCCGCGCCGTGCGCGCGAACCATGTCCAGGATCAACGCATGCCGCTGAGGCGGAAGTTTCTCCACCTGTCTCTCCGTGTGCTGCACACCGCCTTGCGCACTTCTGGCATTTTTCGCGCATTGTTGCCAGATCGCACCCCGGACGGACCCGGTCGGCGGTGTGGCCAAGCCTCACGCGCCCCTCTGTGCCGGCCGTCGGCGCGCTGCGGCCGGCGAGGATCTGACCGTCGACGCCGCGCTCTAGGCGCGGGCTGTTCCGTCAGCCGTGCTGGCTGAGGAAGGCGGCGATCTCGTCCTTCAGGTGGGCGCGATGCTTGCGCATTTCCGTCATGTGATCGTCGGAGGTGGGCTCGATGTCACATTCGGCGCGATGAACGGCGCGATTCAACTCGTGATACTTATCCGCAAGCTTGGCGAAGTGCGCATTCTCGGTCTTCAGCCGGTGCATCGCTTCGATGTGCTCGGGAAACTCCTCTGCGAGCTCGTGCGGAACGTGAGACATGATGGCCTTTCGTCTACGGAGTTAAACGGTGTCCTGAGATAACGTCGTTCGCAAGATTGCGCCAGCGCACGGGTGGTTCGCCAGCAAACAATCCTGCAGCGCGTCGGTTCCTGATCGCCTTTGGCGACCCTTGCACAGTGTTTCAGCACACCGAGGCGTTCCGCCGCAAGATGGTCCCGCCGCAAGGTGCGTTGCCGACGCTGTCCCTCCCGCCATCCAGCCTTAGGGGATCGGCTCCACACAGACTTGTGCGCGCCTGTTGCTTGCCTCCTATGCTGCGCTTTCCGATGATCAGCGGCCACTGTTGACGGTTGCAGGTCATCGTTATGCGCCAACGTCGTCTGTCGAGGAGCGGTTTTTCTTGCTTGGCTATTTGACGATTGCGGGGTTTTTCGCCGCCTTTTGCATGGTGGCGAACCGCTTATCGTCGACGGTGTTGACCGCACCCATGGTGTTCCTCGGCTTCGGGGCGTTGATTGCGCAGACCGGGCTTGTGCCTGAAGAAAGCACTGAAGAATCCCTTCATCTCGTCGCTGAGATCGCGCTGATTGTCCTGTTGTTTCTGGATGCTGCGCAGATCGATCAGAGGGCGCTTTTGAAACGCAGGGTGTGGCCTGCGCGCATGCTGGTGATCGGCCTGCCGCTCGGCTTTGTCTTCGGGACGGCAGCGGGCCTTATCTTCCTGCCGGGGTGGCCTTTGGTGGCGGTCGCGCTTCTGGCCGCAATCCTTGTGCCGACGGATGCCGCGCTCGGCCAACCGGTGGTCACCAATCAGAACGTGCCGGAGCGGCCGCGACGGGCGCTCACGGTGGAAAGCGGCCTGAACGATGGCATGGCATTGCCTCTGGTCCTGTTGATGGCAGCCATTGCCTCGCCCGAGGCGCAGATCCCCGATGACGGGTGGCCGCTCTTTGTCGCCAAGCAGCTGACGCTCGGACCCATTGTCGGCCTTGGTGTAGGGCTTTTGGGCGGCGCTATCTTGTTGTGGGCCAAGCGAACCAAGGCGACATCGGAGGTCTATGAGGGGATCGGCGCCCTCGCCCTTGCCGCCTCCGCCTACCTTTGTGCGCAATCTGTCGGTGGGAACGGCTTCATTGCCGCCTTTGTAGCGGGCCTTGGGTTTGGCGCGGTGGTCCGCGGTCAGTGCGCCTTCGTGTTTGAGTTCACCGAGGGCGAGGGGCAGCTTCTGTCATGGGGCGCCTTCCTCTTGCTTGGGGCCGTCCTTGTGCCTGAGGCCGTCTCGCACCTGACGCTGGATGTGTTCCTGCTCATCCTTGCCAGTCTCTTCCTGGTGCGCCCCCTTGCCATTTGGATTGCGCTTGCCGGCACCGATGCTGCGCCCGTGACGCGGCTGTTCTTCGGCTGGTTCGGCCCGCGCGGCCTTGCAACGGCCCTGTTTGCCCTGCTGGTGGTGGGCGAACTGGACCCTGCCCTTGGCGATGAGGTGCTGACGGTGGCCGTCAACGCGGTTTGGATCAGCGCGGTCCTGCATGGACTGACGGCAGCGCCTGGCGCCAAATGGTACGCAAACCTTGTGCGCCGGATGGGGCCTTGTGCGGAGACAGAGCCCATCGGCCCATCAAACCCAGCCTTTAAGGCGCAAGTGGCAAGAACGGAGCGTGAGTGACGATGCAAAAAGTGCCTGTTGCAACATGGAGCACACTGCCTGATCGCAAGCCGCAATACGCGCTGGTTGCCGATGTGGATCTTGTGGTCGTCCGCTTCGACGATGAGGTGTCCGTCTTCTACGGCCGTTGCCTGCACCGTGGTGCGCTGATGGCGGACGGTTTTGTGCGCGGCAAGGACCTCATTTGCGGGGTCCACAATTGGGACTACCGGGTCGACACCGGTGTGTCCGCCTATGCCAACGAAGAGAAGCTGCCGAAGTTCTCCTCCTGGATCGAGGGCGATGCGGTGCTGGTGGACGAAGACGAGATTGCCGCCTGGGCCGACGACAACCCGCAACCGTTCGACCGTGAGGCGTATCTGGGGCTTTACGCCGACACCTCCCACGGCACTGACGAAGAGCCCTACAACGCGCTCATCCAGGAGTATGCGCGCGACGGGCTGTCCAAGACCGGCCACCACGGCAAGGTGGAATCCATGGGCGTGCCGCGGGACGAGTTGCCCACCTGGAACGACCTTCAGATTGTGACGGCACAACTCCACACAGCGCCGCTGCTGGACGACCACCCTGTGGGCACGGACGTTGTGATCGGCCCCAACGCGCAAAAGCCGCTGCGCCTCAAAATCCCTTTGTTCGTGTCCGACATGTCGTTCGGCGCGCTCTCCGAGCCGGCGAAGATTGCGCTGGCCGCCGGGGCGGAGCTGGCGGGAACGGGCATTTGTTCAGGCGAAGGCGGCATGCTGCCTGAAGAGAACAGCGCCAACTCGCGGTACTTTTACGAACTGGCATCGGCCCGCTTCGGCTTTGACTGGGACAAGCTCTCAAAGGTCCAGGCGTTTCACTTCAAAGGGGGCCAGGGCGCGAAGACGGGGACAGGGGGCCACCTGCCGGGGGCCAAGAACAAAGGCAAGATTGCCGAGGTTCGCGGCATCGCGGAAGGTGAAGACGCCATTTCTCCCGCCCGCTTTCCGGACTGGACCGAGCCTGCGCAGATCAAAGCGTTCGCCGATGAGGTGCGCGACCGCACAGGCGGCATTCCCATCGGCTACAAGCTGTCCGCACAGCACATCGAAAAGGATATCGATGCCGCCCTTGAGGTGGGTGTGGACTACATCATCCTGGATGGGCGTGGCGGCGGTACGGGGGCAGCCCCCATCCTGTTTCGCGACAACATCTCGGTTCCCACCATTCCTGCCCTGGCGCGCGCCAGGCGCCATCTCGATGAGGCCGGTCGCCGCGATGTGACGCTGGTGATCACCGGCGGGCTTCGCAAACCTGCCGACTTCGTGAAGGCGATGGCCCTTGGGGCCGATGCCATCGCAGTCTCCAATGCCGCCATGCAGGCCATCGGCTGTCTTGCCATGCGGGCCTGCCACACCAACAACTGCCCTGTGGGGATTGCAACGCAAAAGCCGCATCTGGTCAGCCGCATCGTGGTGGAGAATTCGGCACAACAACTGGCGAACTTCTTTGCAGCGTCGGTGGAACTCATGCAGGTCATGGCGCGGGCGTGCGGTCACGACCACCTGTCGAAGTTCGGTGAGGATGATTTGATCACCTGGAAGCGGAATATGTCGGCCCTGTCAGGCGTCGCGTTCGCAGGTGTGGCATGAGCGCGCTCGACTGGATCAGCGTTGGCCCGGCGGACTTGCCTGAGGGGCGGGTCAAAACCGTGTCGGCCCGCAACGTCTATCTCTGCCTGTCCCATTTCGACGGGCAGTGGGCGGCGATGGACAATCACTGCCCCCACCAAGGCGGCCCGCTGGGGGAAGGCACCATCGAGCGCGGGAGCGACGACAAGTGCTGGATCCGCTGTCCCTGGCATGGATGGGATTTCGACCCTTTGACCGGCGCCCCTCCTGGCGGTCATGAAGACACCGGCCAGAAGACCTACCCCGTCAAGGTGCGCGAAGGGGAGGTGTTCATCGGCCTTGAGCCTGAGCCGGACCACACCCGCACGGTGACCGATGCCATGGCCGAAACCATGGTCAACTGGGGCATCAAGCGTGTGTTCGGCATGGTCGGGCATTCCAATCTCGGGCTTGCGGACGCCATCCGCAGGCGCACTGTGGAAGGCGAGATGGCCTATGTGGGCATCCGCCACGAGGGCGCGGCCGCCTTTGCCGCCTCGGCTTATGGCAAGTTGACTGGACGGCCGGCGGCGTGCCTCACCATTGCAGGGCCAGGCGCCACCAACCTTTTGACTGGCATGTGGGACGCCAAGGTGGACAGGGCGCCCGTCCTTGCCCTCACCGGCCAGGTGCAGACCCAGGTGTTCGGCCCTGGCGCCTTCCAGGACATTGACCTTCAATCCGCCTTCCAGGCGGTGAGCCGGTTCTCCCAGACCGTGCTGTCCACCTCGAACCACACCGAACTTGCCTCCCTTGCCATCAAGACCGCGCTTCTGGAGCGCGACGTTGCCCACCTCATCTTCCCGGACGACGTACAGACCCAGCCCAGCGATGCGCCCGCCGCCACGCCGAAGGGCCGTATGAGCGGCCCCGTGGTTCTGCCGAGCGAAGATGACGTTGAGGCCGCCCTTGGCATGATCGCCGCGGCGAAACGGCCGCTCATCATCATGGGGCACGGGGCGTGGGAGGCGCGCGCGCCAATCATTGCGCTGGCCGAAGTTCTGGGTGCGCCTGTGGTGACCACCTTTAAAGGCAAAGGGCTGATCCCGGACAGCCACCCCAATGCTGGCGGCGTTCTTGGCCGGTCGGGCGCGCCCATCGCCAGCTGGTTCATGAACGAGTGCGACCTTCAAATCGTGCTCGGCGCCTCGTTCTCCAATCACACTGGGATCGACCGCGGAAAACCCACCATCCAGGTGGATTTTGAGCGCATGCAGCTTGGCAAGTTCCACCCTGTCACCTTGCCGATCTGGGGAGAGATCGGTGCGTTCTGCCACGCCGTGATGCCTAAGGCGGCATCCCACCCCGACGCTGCCGACCAGCTGGGCGAACTGGCAGAGCGCTGGCGGATGTGGCGGGCAGAAAAGGCAAACCGCCTTGCCGAAGAGGGCGCCAAGGGAGTGCACTCGGTGGCCATCTTCGAGGCCCTGTCACGCGTTGCCCCCGACGATGCGTTGATTGCCGTGGATGTGGGCAACAACACCTACTCCTTCGGCCGTTACTTTGAGACCAAAGGTCAAAGGGTGATGATGTCGGGCTATCTGGGCTCCATCGGCTTTGCGCTTCCGGCGGCGATGGGCGCCTGGGCCGCCACCCAGGATATGGAGGATTTCCGCGGCCGCAAGGTCATCTCCATTTCCGGCGATGGCGGCTTCGGCCAGTACGCCATGGAGCTGACAACAGCCGTGAAGTACGGGATGGATATCACCCACATCCTTCTGCACAATGATGAGCTGGGTAAGATCTCGAAAGAACAGCGGTCGGGCGAATGGCCTGTGTGGGAGACCTCGCTGGTCAATCCATCGTTTTCCGCCTTTGCCAGACTGTGCGGTGCCCATGGCGCGAGGGTCACCAACGGCGCCGACGTGGAGGCCGCGATCGTCGAGGCCCTTGCCATCGACGGTCCTGCATTGGTGGAGGTGATGAGCGATGCCGACCTTGTGTGAGGGTGCGGTGCCATGACGGAAGGCGGCCTTATCGACCCCAAGGCGCTGGGGCCCGCCCGCGCTGAGGCCCATGCGGCCGCCCAACTCCTTTACCGTGCCGCCGTCTCTAACTGTGCCCCCCGTCCTGGTGACGAACACACCAATCTTGGCTGGGACGGGGCTGCCAAAAGGTTCAAGACCCACCCTCTCGACGCGTCCGGTCTCACCGTCGACCTCAGCCTCGATCCCTTGACCATCTTCGTGGGCGAGGACGCTCTCTCCCTCACCGATACGCCGATCGCCGACGCGTTCGACCGGGTCGATGCCCTGTTGACGGCAAACGGGCTGAAGCCGACCCGCCCCATCACGGCCACGTATGATCTTCCGGACGATGTGCTTCGCGTGGCAACGTTCAGGCCGATGGATGGTTTGGCGACACTTGCCCACTGGTTCGATCGTGCCGCCGAGGCGTTGCAAGACTTTGCCGATGAGGTTGCGCACCTGGACCCTGGGCCGAGCCCGGTGCGATGCTGGCCGCACCACTTCGACATTGCCACCTACGTTGCCCTTGAGCCGGGTGGTTCGGAAGAGGCCCGCGGCATTGGCGTTGGCCTGTCGCCAGGTGATGCCAGCTACGATGAGCCTTACTTCTACGTGAACCCCTGGCCGCACCTTCCGCCCGATGGCGTGCCGGCCGACATTCCTCCCGGCCATTGGCACACCAACGGCTTTGTGGGATCGATTGCGACAGGCACCGAGATCCTGACACTGGCCGATCCGAAGGCAGGCACCCGCGCCTTCTTGCGGGAAAGCTTCCGGGCCGGTCGGATCGGCCTTGGTCTTTGACGGTGTGATCGCGGGTGGGGAGGGGGCGGTGTGACGCGAAGGCTTGTGTCGTCAGGTTCTTACTTGGAGCCGCAGATCGGGTTTAGCCGTGCGGTCCGTGTGGGGCCGTTCGTGTCCGTTGCGGGCACAGCACCCATTGGCGCGGACGGTCGCACCGTGGGGCGCGGCAGCACGTATCAACAAACCGCCCATTGCCTCACAGTCATTGCGCAGGCCTTGGCGGAGGCCGGCGTCTCCCTCGACAACGTTATCCGTACCCGTGTGATTTTGACCGACATCACCACCTGGAAGGAGGCGGCACGGGCCCATGGCGAGGTGTTCGCCCACATCCGCCCCGCCTGCACTTTCATGGCCGTCTCGCACTTCATCGACCCTGACTGGCTCGTGGAGGTGGAGGCCGACGCGGTGGTGGAGAGCTAGCGCGCTTGCCGCTCAGGTTGGATCAACCTGAGCGAAGAGCAATCGCGCCAGATATTGGATGCGAGCACGCCTTCAGCGGTTCGGTTTGATCCAAACCGAGTCGCTCGTGCTGTGGGGTGTGGACAGTCTTGTCTGAGCCCAAACCCTTGTGAGGCCGGGTCAGTCTTTCTTGCGGGGCACGAAGGCGTTTTGGAGGGCCTGCCTGTCGAAGCTGTCAGGCACGGTTCCGTCCACGGCGTAGGCATAGAGCGCACCCCGCAAGATGGTG
>JBCDCF010000141.1:0-8012 GCA_039182345.1 Pseudomonadota bacterium | reverse complement strand
GTAAACTTTTCCTCGCAACGTTGCTTGCGGCTGCGGCCGCCGTTTTGTTGGCAGCGACGCCCGCGGCCGCGCAAACCGCCGGTGGTCTTGATTTGTCGAGCCTCTTGCCTGAAGGGGCGGGCTCGGCCAGCGCACGCATGATCCAGTTCATCGCGCTCATCACCGTCTTGTCGCTGGCGCCGGGACTGTTGATCATGGTCACTTGCTTCACGCGCATCATCGTGGCGCTCTCGTTTCTGCGTGCAGGTCTTGGCCTTCAGACCACGCCGGCCAACCTTATTTTGATCTCACTGGCCCTTTTCATGACCTTTTACATCATGGGCCCCACGTTCGATGCCGCCTGGCGCGAGGGCGTGCGGCCCCTGACCCAGAACGAGATCACCGAGGAAGAGGCTTACGTCCAAGTCACCGGCCCGTTTCGCGACTTCATGCTCCAGCACGTGCGGCCGCGCGACCTTGAGCTGTTTTCAGACCTTGCCGGTGTGGATCCTGCCTCCGATGCTGCGGTGGAACTGCGCACGCTGATCCCCGCCTTCATGATTTCCGAGCTTCGCCGCGGGTTTGAGATCGGCTTTCTGATCGTCCTGCCGTTCCTGGTCATCGATCTCATCGTGGCGACGCTCATCATGTCCATGGGCATGATGATGATGCCGCCCACCATCATCGCGCTGCCCTTCAAGATCCTGTTCTTCGTTCTGATCGACGGCTGGAATCTTCTTGTGGGATCTTTGGTGCGCTCATTCACCTGAACCAGCGTCCGTTTCGACAAACCTATTGGCTGGCATTGGGTCAGCCCCAGTCAAGCATGCCACTCTACCTGTCTTCTCGTGGCAGGTTGGTGCGTGCGCACAGTCAAGGCTGAGTGGCCGTGACCGTGCGTCTTCCGAACGTAGGATGTTCGGACCCAAAGGCATGATGTCGTCCTGTCTCGCCGTGCATCGGCATGTCTTCCTGTTTTGTTTCCGCGTAAAGGAAAGACTATGACGAGCCTGCTTACCAACGTGTCTGCAATGGTTGCCCTGCAGACGCTGAGCCAGATCAACTCCGACCTGCAGACCACCAATGACCGCGTGTCCACGGGTCTGCGCATCGCCCAGGCCTCCGACAGCTCCGCCTACTGGGCCATCGCCACCACCACACGCTCCGACAACGATGCCCTCGGCACCGTTAAGGACGCCATCGCCATCGGCCGCTCCACCCTCGACGTTGTCTACAATGGTCTTGAGACAACCCGCGAGAGCCTTCAGGACATGAAGGAGCTCTTGGTGGCGGCGCGTCAGCCCGGCGTGAACCGTGCCAACATCCAGACGCAGATCACCGGCCTGCAGACGGACATGCAAAACAAGGCGGAAGCTTCCGTCATCAACGAGCAGAACTTCCTGTCGGTGGACTCCAGTGATGCGAACTACAACGCCACCAAGTCTGTGGTGGCCTCGTTCGAGCGCGCTGCCACAGGCATTGCCGTCTCCACCATCGATCTTGATATCGACAACATCAAGCTGATCGACCCCAATGGCGGCACCGCTGACGGCATCCTCGACAAGGACCGCACGGTTGGTGGCACCACCGACACCGTTCTTGCCATCGACATTTCGGCATTGACGGACTCTGCGGCCGACATCACCACCCTTGAGGAGATGATCGCCATTGTTGACGAGGCACTCGTCGACACGATCACCGCCCAAAACGAGGTGGGCGTGAACCTTGCACGCGCTGAATCCCAGGAGTCTTTCGTGGGGGCTCTGATGGACGCCAATGACCGCGCCATCGGCGCACTGGTGGATGCCAACATGGAGGAGGAATCCACCCGCCTCAGGGCTCTGCAAACCCAGCAGCAGCTGGCCATTGAGTCCCTGTCCATCGCCAACTCGGCGGCACAGAACGTCCTGGCCCTGTTCCGGTAAACCCTGGAACACGATCCGCTCAGCGTGATGAAGGCTGAGCGGAGGATGACGGTCTCTGCGGCCGTCGAAGTGCGAAAGGTCACGACGGCCCCCTTCTGTCATGGAAGGGGGCCGTTTTCGTTTGCGCTCCTCAGTCTTCCCCACAAACAAGGCATGGCAGCTTTTTCGCCGCGCAAGCCCCGACCCAGGCCGATGCACTATTTCTGCTTTCAACGCAGGTTGGTCGGGCAAGCGCCCGCCTTGCGGTGGCCAACAGATCGCCACGCGCATGGAACGCCAAAGGCATGAGGCCGTCCTGCAATGCCGCCGGTCGGCATGTCTTTCAGTCAGTCAAAGAATGGAAAGACGATGACGAGCCTTCTGACCAACATCTCCGCGATGGTCGCACTGCAAACGCTCAACGATATCAACATGAGCCTGCAGAAAACCAACGACCGCGTATCCACCGGCCTGCGGATCGCAAAGGCACAGGACAGTGCCGCCTATTGGGCGATCGCCACCACCACACGATCTGACAATGGCGCCCTCGGCGCCGTCAATGACGCCCTCGCCCTCGGCCGCTCCACCCTCGACGTGGTGTATAACGGCCTGGAAACCACCCGCGAGAGCCTTCAGAAGATGAAGGAACTCTTGGTCTCCGCCCGTCAACCCGGCGTCAACCGCATCAACGTCCAGACCGAAATTGCCGGTCTCCAGGCGGACATGCAAAACAAGGCCCAGGCCTCCGTCATCAACGAACAGAACTTCCTCGACGTTGACTCGGCGGCCGCCTCCTACAACGCCACCAAGTCCATCGTCGCTTCGTTCGAGCGCACGCCTGCCGGCATTGCCGTCTCCACCATCGATCTTGATATCGACAGCATCAAGCTCATCGACCCTGCGGGCGGCACCGCGGATGGTATCTTGGATCAAGACCGCACCGTCGGTGGCACCACCGACAATGTGCTCGCGGTCGACATTTCGGCGCTGACCGATTCGGTCGCCGACATCACGACCCTGGAAGAGGTCATCTCCATCGTCGACGAAGCGTTGATCGAGGTGATCACCGCGCAGAACGAAGTGGGTGTCAGCCTTGCCCGGGCCGAATCCCAGGAGCGCTTCATCGGTGCGTTGATCGACGCCAATGATCGCGCGGTGGGCGCCTTGGTCGATGCCAACATGGAAGAAGAGTCCACCAAGCTGAGGGCTCTTCAGACACAACAGCAGCTGTCCATCGAATCGTTGGCCATTGCCAACACCTCCGCCCAGAACATCCTGACCCTCTTCCGCTAAAGGCCGTTTCGGGCCTGAGACGGTCGGCCGCGGATTGGCCCACACCATCAACGGCGCACGTCGTTCATGAATCGGGCTCCTCGCTGCCAACCCTCAGGCCCTGCCGGGAACCGAAACACCGCTGCGGCCACCGGCAAATCGGCCTTGCCACGGTCAGCGTGCCGATCCGACACACAGGTCTCACCCTGCACGACTGCCGGCGCATCGTCTCGGCCAGCCGGACAGCCTACAGTCTTCGCAGTGTGAGGTTTGCGACCCTTCTCGGCGGTTCGGGCCCATCGCCCGGACAGGTTCCGAATTCTGCGTCATACCGTGTCCCTGCGAGGTCTGTGCCACCGTGCACAGCCCGACCCCGGCGAAGGTGCCCTGACGCGAGGATCTGCACAGTCACCAACCCATGCCGTCAGCCCGAAGCTGGCGGCATTTTTTCGTTCACTCCCCAGCAAAATACGTCGCTTCCGAACGCGGCCAGCTCTGCGCACGCCCCAGACCGCCGGCCCGCCCGCACAAGTCACAGCACAGCCAGTTGGGCGATGGTCGTCCCGTCAACGTCTTGGTGTGCGCGTGCTTTGAGGGCACAGCCGCCAAGGCCGCCACATGTACCGGGGAGGGCCGATGACCGGCCGCGAACACGTCGAGCGGGTGCTCACCAACATGAAAGAGTTGGGCCCGCGACGACTGATAGCATTGGGCGCTGTGGCGCTCGCTACCGTCATTGCCGTGGGGATTGGCGCCAGCTATCTGGCCCAGCCTCAGCGTGCGGTCCTTTACACAGGCCTCGACCGGGAGGACGTGACCCGCATCGGCGGGGTCCTGTCCGACGCCGGCATCGGTTACGACGTGTCGTCCGATGGGGAGGCCGTCCTCGTCAACCACGCCGATACCGCCTCGGCGCGCATGCTCCTTGCCGAAAACGGTCTGCCGCGCAGCCCCAATGCCGGCTATGAGCTGTTTGACGAACTGGGATCGTTCGGCCTCACCTCCTTCATGCAGGAGGTGACGCGGGTGCGCGCCCTTGAGGGCGAACTCGCCAGAACCATCCAGGAGATGCAAGGCGTCACCGCCGCGCGCGTCCATCTTGTGATGAGCGACCGCGGTTCGTTTCGCAGGCAACAACGCCATGCCTCCGCCTCCGTTGTGATCCGCACGGACGGGGCAAGGGGCGATGCCTCTACCGATGCCATCCGCCAGCTCGTGGCAGGCGCCATTCCTGGCATGGAAGTGGGCGGCGTCACCGTCTTGGACACCCGCGGGACCGTTCTCGCCTCGGGCGATGATCCTGCCAACCAGTCCACGGGCCGTCTCTCCCGCCTCCAGAAGGAAACCAACGAGGGACTTGAGGAACAGATCCGCAAGACGCTCGTCCCCTTCCTCGGCGTGCAGAACTTCACCGTCAGCGTGACCTCGCGCCTCAACATCGACAAAACGCGCGAGAACGAGACCATCTTCGACCCGGACTCCCGCGTGGAACGCTCCATCCGCACCGTTCGCGAGGAGCAAAGCGCCCGCAATCGCAACATCAACGAGCCTGTCACCGTCCAGCAAAACATCCCTCAGGAAGAATTGGCGGATGCTGAAGGCGCTGACGCCAGCGAAGACTCTGAGCGGCGGGAAGAGCTCACCAACTTTGAAATCTCCACCCGTGTGGTGGAGCGTGTACGCGACGGCTTTGCCATCGAAAAGCTGTCGGTGGCCGTTCTCGTCAATCGTGACAGGTTGACCGCCAACGCAGCGTTGGAAAACGGCGCGACGGTGGAAGCGCAGCTGACCGACATCGAGGCGCTGGTGCGCACCGCGGCAGGCTTTTCGGCTGACCGTGGCGACCAGCTGGAGGTGGCAACGGTGCCCTTCGCTCCAGAGGCCGATCAACTGGTGCCGCTGCCGTCCGATGGGTTCTTCGCCACCATCAACCGTCAGCTCGGCACCATCTTGAACGCACTGATCGTGCTGATCGTGGCAGGGCTCCTTATCTGGTTTGGCCTGCGGCCCGCCGTCAAAGCGCTCACCGCGCAGCGCGAGACCGCCACCATCAACGAGCTGATTGCCGAGCAGGAAGGGGAGGGGGCCTCCACGCAGGAGGACGCCGAGACCAACCTCATCGAGGACTTAAAGGCCAAGATGAACAAGACGCCGCAAAAGCGTCTGGAGCAGTTGGTGGACTACGATTCAGAAAAAGCCGCTGCGCTCCTGAAGCAGTGGCTCCTCCAAGCCGAGCGCGCCTGACATGCGCCGGTTCGACGACACCCTACCGGTCCTGCGCGAAGCGCTGGCCGACGCACCCCCGCCGCTCCTTGCCGAGGGGGTCCCCCAGGGGGCCTTCTCCCCGGCAAAGCTTGCAAAGATCATCGCTGACGTTCGCCAGTCCAACCTTGACCGTGAGGGCAAGTCGGCGGGCAGTGCAAGCCAAGCCACGGGAGTGCCTCCCGTCAGACCCATCGATGCGGCAGACCTCCTCTCCCCGCGCGAACGGCGACGCCGCGATGGGGAGGCGGGCGACCCGCACAAGGCCCAGGACACCACAGTATCCGACCATGGCACCGGTGAGACCGAGGACGCCGCGCCCCAAGCACCCGAACGGACCCCTGAGGAGGCCTTGGAAGCAGCCCTCGAGCAAAGGCTCGACGCGGCCCTCGAAGCAGCGCGCAAGGCGCACGAAGCGGACCGGGACAACGCGCTTCAAACCGCGCGCAACAAGTGGGTGGAGGATGAAGGCAAAGCCCTGGCACAGGCCATCGAGACCGGCTTCGTGACGCTCCACGACACCCTGTCGGACGCCATCGGCCGCTGCGTCGTCAAGCTGTGGGACGCGCGCGTCAGAGACATGGCTGTGGAGCGCTTCGCCGCCATGCTGGAGAAGAACGCCTCCCCATCAGCCCGCTCCGCCAGCCTGACGGTACGCGGCCCAACCGACCTTTTGGAGGCGACGAAAGCCGCCTTGAAGAACGCTGAGGGCATCAGCTTCGACCCGGCAGACCAGCCGGAGGTCACCGTCGATATCGGCAAAACGCGAATGGAAACGGCTGTGACCCTGTGGTCCCAATCCATGCAACGGGCGGTGGAGGCCTCAGACCGTGGCTGATAAGGGCAACGAGCTCATTGTTCTGCGCAAGATCGTCCAAGAATCGGAGAAGAAAAAAGGCGGCGTTTGGAAGATTGCCCACGCCGACTTCATGACCGCCATGATGGCGTTCTTTCTCATCATGTGGCTGGTCAACGCCACCGATGAAGAGTTGAAGAAGTCCATCGCCAACTACTTCAACCCTCTCAATCTGGTCCAAGCCCCCACCGACAGGCGCGGCATTCAGGAACCGGACGAGGAAAACCGCCCCCCCTCCAGTGGCGACGAAGCAGGGCGAGAGGCAGGCACCCGTCCGCTCGGCAGCGACAGCCCTGGCGACCAAGGTGCCCGGCCCGGCGGCGGCACCGTTGAGGAGGGCAACGAACGGCGTATGGATTCCGTCGGGGCCTTGGAAGAAACCGATGGCGCTGTCTTCCATGACCCTTACGCGGTCATGGCGTCCACAGCGTCCGATATCGACCCCAACACGCCCGTCGCCATCGACGTGCCTGACTCAACCCTTGGCACCGAAGGCACGACGGCACGCAGCGAGACGGAGCGCGACCCGTTCGACCCTGCCTACTGGCAGGTCGCCCCAAGCCGTCCCGCCCAAACTCTGCGCCCCGGTGCGCCCGACACAGTGGACGCGCCGCAGCCAGGCGACACCATCGATGCCGCAGCACCCCAGCGCACAGGGTCGAGCGACATGGCCGCAAGGGTCACGGCCCCTGCCGTCACATCCGGTTCGTTGCGCAATGGTGAAGGCCGCGAGGCTGCCGCCGTCACCGACATCGGCCCCCAGTCGGACATAGCCGCACAGATCCTTCGCGAGGAGCAGGCCCAGCAGCAGGCCGCCGCGGCTGCGGCCGAAGAGGCCGCCCTCACGGAGGCCGAAAGGGCTGCAAGAGCACGCCAGGAGGCCATCGACACCGCCGCAGGTGCCCTGCGTGAGGCTTTGGCGGACGTCACCGCGGACGTGGATGTAACCACTCAGGCCGATGCCGTTCTCATCAGCCTCACCGACGACGAGGCCTTCTCCATGTTCGCCATCGGCTCGGCCGAACCCTCCACCGACGCGGTGGACCTATTCTCCCGCGTTGCAGGCGCCCTGTCTGACCGCGACGGCACCATCGTTGTGCGCGGTCACACCGATGCGCGCCCGTTCCGCTCAGGCGTGTCGGACAACTGGGTGCTCTCCTTTGCGCGCGCCCATGCCGCCAAACAAGCCCTCACCGAGAGCGGGATCGACGAGCAGAGGATTTCCCGCGTGGAGGGCCTTGCCGATCGCGAGCCCAAACGCGACGACGACCCTTTTGCGGACGAAAACCGACGCATCGAAATCCTCTATGAACCCGCCGGAGAGGCGCCATGACGTGCCGGCCACAGGGCGTGATGCTGGCGACGGTGGGTCTGGCTGTCACCCTTGTCACTGCCAACGCCCTTGCCGGTGAGAGCGAAGCGTCCCCCCTCGACCGCACGTCCGTGCGCGTGGTCGGCCCCACCATGAACTGGAGCATGTGGCCCCAAAAAGGCGTGTTGGATGGCCGCGTGGTGGCCCAAACACGCACCACGGTGGAGGTGGCACCTTTGGCAGAAGCCGCGCGCCTGCCACGATCGCCCGACCGCGCCTTCGCGGTGGTTGAAACGGTGAAAGACCCCCGGTCCAGCGACACCGCTGAGACCACGGCCGCGATCCTAAAGCGCGCCGCCGCCATCGAGGCTGAGGCAAGACGCAAACAGCAGGCGGCTCGCCTCTTCACCCCCCCGGCTGTCCCCGC
>JBCDCF010000140.1:0-8024 GCA_039182345.1 Pseudomonadota bacterium | reverse complement strand
GGCGATGACCGAGGCGTGGACGCCGTGACGGTCGGCAATCTCGGCAATGACGGGGTTGGTGAGGGTGCGCCCGCGCGCCAGGGGGCAGTAGGCGGTAAGCCCCATATTGTGCCGCTCAAGGGCGCCGAGCACCTTCGATTGGTCCAGGAAGGGGTGGTACTCCACCTGGTTGACGGCAAGGGGATAGCGGGCGAGGGACACCGCCTCGTCCAGCAGCTTGACGGGAAAATTCGACACGCCGATGGCCCTGGCAAGGCCGCGCTGCTTCACATCGCACAGGGCCTTGATGGCCTCGGCCAAAGGCACGTCCGCGTTGGGCCAGTGGATCAGATAAAGGTCCAGCTGGTCGAACCCCAGGCGCTGCAAGGAGGCTTCGGCGGCGGCCTGGAGGAGACCGTCGTGAAGGTGGTCGCGCCAGACTTTGGAGGTGATGAACACCTCATCGCGCGGCACGCCCGAATCGCGGATGCCGTCGCCCACGGCCCGCTCATTCTGGTACATCTCGGCGGTGTCCACATGGCGGTAGCCGGCTTTGACGCCCCCCGCCACCACGCGCCGGCAGTGATCGTCGTTCAGGTTGAACGTTCCAAGGCCCAGCTTAGGGATCGAAATTCCGGCAACGTCAAACGTGGCGAGCAACCTGAGGTCCAATCCGTCCTAGCGCCGCGTCCTTTTTTCGGCGGCTTTCATGGGGCGCACGCTGATGGCGTGCAGAGCGTGCGCGGCACCGTGTGGGGTCAAGTGGCCCTGAAGGTCACGCGGGCGCGGACCATCAGGAAAGATCGCTCAACTTGTCAACCACGCTGCCCACGAGCCCGTACTCGATGGCCTCCTGCGCTCCCATCCAAAGGTCGCGGTCGGTGTCGGTCTCGATGCGCTCAAGGGGCTGGCCGGTGGCGGTGGCGAACAGGGCATTCAGCCGCTCGCGCATTTTGATGATTTCGCGCGCCTGGATCTCAATGTCGGTGGCCGCACCGCCGGCACCGCCAGAGGGTTGGTGCAACAAAAAGCGCGTGTTGGGGGTGCAAAAACGCTGCTCGCGCGGCACGGAGATGTAGATGAGCGCCCCTGCGGAGGCGACCCACCCCATCCCCAAAATGTTCACCTTGGGGCTGATCATGCCGATGGTGTCGTGGATCATGTCGCCCGATTCCACGTGGCCGCCGGGTGAGGACACGATCACCGTGATGGGCTCGTCGGAGACGTGGGCGAGCGCCAGAAGGCGCTGGCAGACGTCGCGCGCCATGTCCATGGTCACCGGGCCGACGATCATCACGCGGCGGGCCTCGAAAAGGTGCTTATCGACGGGAATCGACTGTTGCGCCTTGATGGCTTCCTCTTCGTCGTCGTCCAGATGGTGGTCAATGGGCATGGGGCGTGGTCCTGATTGGCAGGCGCTATCTATGGAAAGCGCGGCCCAAACGCAAATGGTGATCGCCACCTACTCTCCTCCAGGCTGTGGCCGCGGGCAGGCAAAAGCTTGTGCTTGCGCCCTGTGCGCAACGCGGTTTTGATTGACGATCGGCAATCGGAGGCCACAGCGATGGCAGGAATGGCGGCCTTGTGAAGATCCTGCGCCACTGGCGATGGCCTGCCATCATCGTGATCGCGGTGGTGGGATCGGGGCTCCTTTATGCACTGGTCCTGGAACGCAATCACCTGAAAATCCACTACTTCGAAGACGGGATCATCCAAAAGGCACAGTCCCGCGAGGTGACGCGCGGGAGCGACACATTGGCGGTGGTCATCCACGGCTATACCGCCTCGCCCATGACCATGGCGCCCATCCTCGACCGCTTGCGGGAGGATACCGACTATGACCTTTGGGCCCCCCTTTTGAAGTACCACGGGCGCACTTTGTCGGCCTTTCGCGCGTTCGATCCTGCCGAATTGGTGGAGGATGTGCGCGCCCGGCTTGAGGGGAAGGCAGAGGGATACGACAGGCTCATCCTCATCGGCCATTCCCTTGGCGGCGCTGTCCTTTACGACCTTGCACTGAGGGACGCTTTGCCCGAGGGAGCGCACCTCATCCTGCTGGCGCCCTCCATTGCCATCCGCGAAGACACCCCGTCGAACCGTTGGAAGATCCGCGCCTTTCGGCTGTTCGCGCCCTATTGCGACTTTGCGTTCCTCGGGTGCCACACCCCGAACCCCAGAAGCTCCGACGGCAACGCCACCGTCAACCCTCTGCCGGCCCTTTACGCACAGACCATCTTCTTCGTGACCATGATGACCCCTGCCCTCACGCTGTTCGACTATGCCAACACCCTTTGGGCCGAGGCCGAGCGGTTGGACCGCCCCATCACCATCATCATGGGCAACGATGACAACAGCGTGCCTTACGAGACCATCAAGGCCCTGTGCGAACGGCTGGCGGCGTGCGCCTTCCACACCATCGAAGGGGCCTCGCACCTTGCCATGTTCGGCGACAAGGCCGGGCCCTACACAGCCCTTATCGCAAACCTTGCGAAGGGGGCGGGCGAACCTCCCTCTTCTCCCCAAGCTGCGCCGAACTGAGGGCGGCCGAAAAACGTAACAAACGTTGACTTTCCCTCCAGGCACCACATTCCAAGGGAGTGTGTTGAGGAGGGCGTTATGGGCTACATCACCATGAACCGGTTCAAGGTGCGCAAGGACGCGCAGGAGGCGTTCGAGGCCGTCTGGCTTGGCCGCGAATCCCACCTTCACAGCGTCCCGGGCTTTGTGGCCTTTCAGCTTCTCAAAGGGCCCGAGAAGGACGATCACGTGCTTTACGCCTCCCACACCGAATGGGCGTCGGAGGCCACTTTTATCGCGTGGACGAAGAGCGAGGCGTTCCGCAAAGCCCACTCAGGCGCAGGCGACAACAAGCCGCTTTATCTGGGCCATCCCGAGCTTGAGACGTTCAGCGTCCTGCAGCGCACCTGAGGGCCTACTCCATCACGGGGATGGAGAACTCGGCCCCTTCCTTCACCCCGCCAGGCCAGCGGCTGGTGACGGTTTTGGTGCGTGTGTAAAAGCGCACCGAATCCGGGCCGTGCTGGTTGAGGTCGCCAAAGCCTGAGCGCTTCCAGCCGCCGAAGGTGTGGTAGGCGAGCGGCACGGGAATGGGCACGTTCACGCCCACCATCCCCACCTCCACCTTGGAGACGAAGTCGCGCGCGGTGTCCCCGTCGCGGGTGAAGATGGCAACGCCGTTGCCGTACTCGTGGGTGGTGGGCAGGCTCAGCGCCTCGTCATAGTCCTTCGCGCGCACCACGCACAGGACGGGGCCGAAAATCTCGTCGGTGTAGATGCTCATGTCCGACGTCACATGGTCGAACAGGCAGGCGCCGAGGTAAAAGCCGTTCTCGTAGCCCTGCATGGTGAAGCCGCGACCATCGACCACAAGGTCGGCCCCCTCTTCGACGCCTCGGTCCACATAGCCGCGCACCTTGTCCACCGCCGCGCGGGTGACGAGGGGGCCGAAGTCCGCATCGGGGTCGTGGGAGGGGCCGATCCTGAGGCTTTCCACCTTGGGCACCAGCTTTTCCATCAGCGCGCCGGCCGCCTTTTCCCCCACGGGCACCGCGACGGAGACCGCCATGCAGCGCTCGCCCGCAGAGCCGTAGCCTGAGCCGATCAGAGCGTTGGCCGCCTGCTCCATATCGGCATCGGGCATCACGATCATGTGGTTCTTGGCACCGCCGAAGCATTGGACGCGCTTCCCGTGGGCAGCGCCTGTGGAATAGACGTATTGGGCAATGTCGGAGGAGCCGACGAAGCCGATGGCCATCACCCTTGGGTCGGTCAAAAGGGTGTCGACGGCCTCCTTGTCGCCCTGGACGACGTTGAGGATGCCTGGCGGCAGGCCTGCCTCGATCATGATCTCGGCAAGGCGGACGGGGACGGACGGGTCGCGCTCAGACGGCTTCAGGATGAAGGCGTTGCCGCAGGCAATGGCGGGGCAAAACTTCCACATGGGAATCATGGCGGGGAAGTTGAACGGCGTGATTCCGGCCACAACGCCAAGGGGTTGGCGCATGGAATACATGTCGATCCCAGGCCCTGCCGATTCGGTGAACTCCCCCTTCAACAGGTGGGGGATGCCGATGGCGAACTCGGCCACCTCGAGCCCGCGCTGAATGTCTCCGCGGGCGTCGGGCACGGTCTTGCCGTGCTCTGCGGCGAGGAGATCGGCCAGCTCGTCCATGTTCTGGTTCAAAAGGTCCACGAAGCGCATCATCACGCGGGCGCGGCGCTGGGGGTTTTGGGCGGCCCAGGCGGGCTGCGCTGCGGCCGCGTTGTCGATGGCCGCGCGCACCTCATCGGCCGAGGCCAGTGCAACGCGGGCCTGCACCTCGCCCGTGGCAGGACGGAAAATGTCCGCCTCGCGGCCCGACCCTCCGGCCACGACCTCACCGCCAATGAAATGACCAACCTGCCGCATGGTGCTCCCCGTATCGCGTCATCGGGCCGCCGCGGCGGCCGTTTGGTCGACCGTATAGCGCTTCACGGGGGAAGGAAATCAAGTGTCATGGCATGCGGGTCGGCGCACCGCTTGCATCACACACGCGAGCCGTCATGATGCGCGGTTAATGAACCAACACTATGCAGGAGTGAGCATGAAGACCTTCATTATCGCGGCAGCCACAGCCGTTTTGCTGGCCGGCCCTGCCCTCGCTGAAGAGAAGATGCAGCTGAGGATCGGCACCGAGGGCGCCTACCCCCCGTTCAACTACTTCGATTCTGACCGCAACCTGGTGGGCTTTGACGTCGACATCGCCAAGGCCCTTTGCGAAGAGATGAACGCCGAGTGCACCTTCGTGACGCAGGATTGGGATGGCATCATCCCCGCGCTGCGCGCCAAGAAGTTCGACGCCATCATCGCGTCCATGTCCATCACACCGGAGCGCGATGAGGTGGTGGACTTCACCAACAAATACTACAACACGCCCCCTGCCATTGCCGTCCCGAAGGACTCTGAGCTGACTGAGGCATCGGCGGAAGCGTTTGCCGACATCACCCTCGGGGCGCAGTCGGCCACCACCCACGCCAACTACGCAGAAGCGTATTTCGGCGATTCCGACCTGCGGCGCTACGGCACACCGGAAGAATACAAACTGGACCTTGCGTCGGGCCGCATCGATGCTGCCATCGATGACGTCGTGGTCCTGTCGGAATGGCTCGATGGAGACGACGGCGACTGCTGTAAGATCCTGACCACGCTGACGCCCGATCCCGTCATCAACGGTCTTGGCGCTGGCATTGCCATCCGCGAGGGCGAGACGGAGCTTCAGGAAAAGTTCAACGCCGCCATCGCCGCCATCCGCGAGAACGGCAAGTATAAAGAAATCAACGACAAGTACTTCGAGTTTGACGTTTTCGGCGACTGATTGCCGTCCGTGCGGCAGGCGCGCCCTGCCGCACGCCCCCCTTTTGTGTCTCTCCCATCCTGAAAGCCTGTTATGGACGAAAGCCTCCTCGGCCTTTTGAGTTTCGGTCCGAATGGATGGGGTGACGAGCTCCTCGACGGGCTCATCATCACGCTCCTTCTGGCGCTTGCCACCGCCCCTGTGGGCCTGATCGGCGGTTTTCTTCTGGCCCTTGCCCGACGATCGGAAGCGGTGGTCCTGAAGGCGCCTGCCACGCTTTTCACCACCATTTTCAAAGGCTTGCCTGAGCTGATCACGCTCTTCATCGTGTACTATGGCTTTCAGATGCTGGTGCACGAGTTCGTGGCGCTGTTCTCCGATGCGCACGTGGAAGTCTCCTCCTTCCTGGCAGGGGTGATTGCCCTTGGGATGGTGTCGGCTTCCTTCGCGTCGGAGGTGTTCATGTCGGCCTTGGCCGGTGTGCAAAGGGGCCAGACGGAGGCCGCCCACGCCCTTGGCCTGTCGCGCTGGGCAACCCTGCGAAAGATCATCATCCCCCAGGTGATCCGCCTGGCGCTGCCGGGCCTCGGCAACCTGTGGCTTGTATTGTTGAAGGATACTGCGCTGGTTTCGGTCATCGCCCTGCCCGATTTGTTGCGTCGCACCTCCATTGCCGTGGGTGCCACTAAGGAGCCGTTCTTCTTCTTCTCCGTGGCGATCGCCCTTTACTTCGTCGTCTCGCTGATCTCCATGGGGCTGTTGTCGATGCTTGAGGCCCGCTACGGGCGGGGGTACGCGCGATGAGCGAGTATCTTCCCGCCATCCTCACCCGCTACGGCGACGATCTCCTGGACGGGTTTTGGATCACCATCCAGCTGGTCTTCATCTCAGTCGCCGTGGGGGCGCTCTTCGGGGCGCTGCTCGCGGCAGGACGTATGGCCAAACAGCGTTGGTTGCGCTGGATTGTCACGTTCTACATTGCCCTCTTCAGGGGCACGCCGCTCCTGGCGCAGCTGTTCTTGATCTACTACGGCCTCGGCCAGTTCAACGAGTTTTGGCGGGATGTGGGGCTGTGGTGGTTCCTGCGCGAGCCTTTCAACTGCGCCGTCCTCGCCTTCACCTTGAACACGGCGGCCTACCAGGCGGAGATCTTTCGCGGTGCGGTCCAGGCCATCCCCAAAGGACAGTGGGAGGGGGCGGCAGCGCTCGGCCTTCCTGGCCGCCTTGCCTTCATCAAGGTGATTGCGCCCCAGGCGGCCCTTTACGCGCTGCGTCCCTTCGGCAATGAACTCATCTTGATGATCAAAGGCTCGGCCGTCGCCTCCGTCGTCACCGTCTACGATCTCCTTGGCGAGACGCGCCTTGCCTACTCCGACACCTTCCGCTTCGACGTCTACTTCTATGCTGCTGCGCTTTACCTCGCCCTGGTGGAAACGCTGCGCCGGATCTGGAACGTGATCGAGAGGCACCTGACGCGCCACCTGAGGCGTGAGCCTGTGGAGAAGACCGCGCAGCAAAAGCGCCCCGCGGCAGCCACACCGTGACGGGAAAGGCCCGCCACTGGCAACAGGCGACCCTTGCGGCCCAGGCGGCAGGCCAGATCGATGAGGCAAGCGGCGGTGTGGTGGGCCCCTGGCAACCCTCCACCACCTTTGTGCGCGATGAGGGCTATGCCCTCCCCCCGTCAGGCGACATCTACCGCCGCGACCAGGGCCCCACGGTGCGCGAGGCCGAGGCGGTGATTGCCGCCCTTGAAGGGGCTGACGAAGCGCTGCTCTTCGCCTCGGGCCTTGCCGCCATTGCCACCGTGATGCGCGCCGCTGACGGGCCGATCCTCCTTCCCACTGGCATCTACTATGGGACGGGGAGCCTTGCGGACCGCTTCAGTGCCGCAGGACTTGAGATCGTGCGTGCTGCGCCCGATGACATGGAAACGGCCTGCCGGACCCATCGCCCGTCATTGGTGATGATCGAGACCCCCTCCAACCCTTGGCTGACGGTCGTCGACATTGCGTCGATGGCTGAGGCCGCCCACGGCGTCGGCGCCACTCTTGCGGTGGATTCGACCGCTGCGACGCCCATCCACACACAGCCCCTCGCGCTGGGGGCCGACATTGTCATCCACTCCGCCACCAAGGCGCTGAACGGACACTCCGATGTCTTGGCCGGGGCCCTTGCCACCGCCAAGGTGGACGCCCCTTTGTGGCAGGCGGTGAAGGCAACGCGCGCCACCGAAGGCGCCGTCCTCTCACCCTTCGATGCCTGGCTCCTCACCCGCGGCATGCGCACGCTTCACCTGCGGGTGGAGGCGGCAAGCCGCTCGGCCCTTGCGCTGGCCACGTGGCTGGCGGACCACCCAAAAGTCGCCGCCGTGCGCTATCCTGGCCTTGCCGATCACCCAGGCCACGCCATCGCCAAACGGCAGATGGCGGGGGGCTTCGGCGCGTTGATGTCGTTCGATGTGGCGGGGGGCGGTGAGGATGCACTCATCGTTGCGGGGCGGCTGACGCTCATCAAGCGCGCCACATCCCTCGGCGGTGTTGAAAGCTTGATCGAGCACCGTCACTCTGTGGAGCCGGCGTCCTCAGGCATTTCGCCCCAACTCCTGCGCCTTTCGGTGGGGGTTGAAGCGGCGGAGGACCTAAAAGCCGATCTGGACCAAGCGCTGGCCGCCATACCGCCGCGCTGAGG
>JBCDCF010000139.1:0-8061 GCA_039182345.1 Pseudomonadota bacterium | reverse complement strand
AAGCTGATGACCGCTTACGTGACCTTCGAGGCCGTCCGCGACGGGCGCCTGAAGATGACCTCGCCGGTGAAGATCTCCCCCCAGGCGCGCTCTCAACCGCCCAGCAAGATGGGTTTTGCACTGGGCACCATCATCACCGTTGAGACAGCGTTGCGGCTGATTTTGACCAAGTCCGCCAACGATGTGTCGGTTGCCCTTGCAGAAGCCGTTGCCGGGACGGAAAGCCGCTTCGTTGCGCGGATGAACACCACCGCCGCAGCGCTCGGCATGGTATCCACCCACTATGAAAACCCCCACGGACTTCCGAACCGCGGTCAGGTGACGACGGCGCGGGACATTGGCGTCCTGATGTTGGCGCTGCAGGAAGACTTCCCCCAATTCGCTGACTTTTTTACGATGAGTGGCGTCAAACTCGGGCGTCGAACCATCCGCAACTACAATGTTCTGATCCGCCGCTTTCAAGGGGCGGACGGGATGAAGACGGGCTTCATCTGCTCGGCGGGATTTAATATTGCCGCATCGGCCACCAGGGATGGACGCCGGCTTGGGGTGGTGGTGCTGGGCGGGCTCACAGGGCGCGAGCGCAACCACCGCACGGCCGAACTTCTCGCCAAAGGGTTTCAGGCTGCTGAAGGCGGCGGCGTCGTGGCACTGGACGGGTTTGGCACCGAGGACCGGTTGGCCCTTGCCCCCGTTACGGGCACACGCCCCGATCAGGGCACCGTGGTTGCCATGGTGCCTGAAGAGGAGGGCCCAGGCACACCGGTGGACCTGCGTCCCATCGTGTGCGGCAATGAGCGCCCCGTGACGCGCTACGCCGACGGTGTGGTGGGCAGCGAGGCGGCCATCTTATCCCAGCGCAACGCCCTTGATGCGTGGGAAAGCACCACCGCCAAGGCAAGGCTTGCACGGCAGGTGGCCCTCAACGCTCCACGCCAGGTGCCAGGCACCGCCGTGGCAGATACGTCGGCACCAAGCTCAGAGCCGTTGGCAAACCCCGAGGCTGTCCTTGCCGAAAACCCCGCCAGCCCCGCCAAGGAGGCCAGCGCCGCCGCCGCAGGAGACGATCAAATCCTCTCATTTGCCCCCGCCAGGGCCCTTGCCGACGAGGCCCTTCGTCCCGCCGCCTGGCAGACCACTGCGCCGAAGGCATTGCCCCTTCCCGATCCGAGGACGACCAAGGCGCCGCAATCGCTGAAACCCGGCCAAAGATCCGACTTTGCCCCTGAAGACTGGATTCCCTCGCAGGCCCTGCCGCAGACCAACCCTTTCGTGACCGCCGGCGTCCCGCGCGAACCTTTGCCGGAGCGTCCTATTCTGCAGCCTTTGACCTACCTTGAGCCCGCGCGCGTGATCGCGCCAATTGCAATCAAGGTTGGCGGCGCCGACGCCACCAGGCCCGATCCCCTCTCAGGCACTGTGGTCGGCGGTGGACCCGCGCCGAAACCGACGCCAAAGCCAGAAATCCCCATAGCTGCGGTCTTCGCAGAGGAGGCGGACCCAACCGACGTCCTCGAACATGCGGCTGCAGTGCGCGAGAGTGTTGAGGAGAGCGAATAGGGCGGTTGTATTATACACGTAAATAGGGTATTGTTTGGGCGTATTGAGGGAATTGCCCATGACCAGTTTGCCGATCCGGGACTTGTCTTCCACATCCGCACCCACCGCAACACCCCAAAAATCCTCTCTATGTCAAAGGCGTAGTAGTCAGAGGGCAACAATGGCGCGCGGTTCGGGTCAGTCTCAGACCAAGCGGCGTGCGCACGACTTTGGAGTGCGGGCTGAGAAGTCCATCGCGGCGTTCCTCCATGCTGGCGGCTATGACATTCTGGCACGGCGGGAACGGGGTCGGTCCACAGAGGTGGACCTCATTGCCCAGTGCGAGGATGTGATTGCCTTTGTGGAGGTGAAAGCACGCCGGAAGGGCTATGGCGGCCTGGAGGCGGTGGACACACGCAAGCAACGGCAAATGTCTTTGGCTGCCGCCGACTGGTTGTCACGCAACCCCCAGTACAACAACCACGCCATCCGGTTCGACATCGCTTTGGTTTGGCCAACGGGCTTGCCTGAGTACATCGAAAACGCCTTCGACGCTGTGGAAATCGATGAGTACTGCGCCTAACCAGCCGGCCCATGGCCCCGTTAAAGCGACAGACCGCGTCACCCGGCATGGTCCGGCGTCCCGGCCGTCCTCAGTCCAATGACTCGTGGCGAGATCTTTTTTGGGCACCATGCTTTGATGCCGATCACGTACCGTACGCGCCTGTCGGTCCAGGTCAGATCAAGCGGAGAGAGCATGCGTTGGACCAGAACGCGGGCACACCTGTCGCCGCCGGGCTGAGTTCAAGCTGGCTGGTTCGGTGTCTGGCGGATGCAGCTACGGCAAGGTGTAGGTGACGGTCGGGCCTGGGCCGTCCACATTGTCGTGGGCGCGCACCAGCACCTGTGTGGTGCCCTCGGGAAGCGCAACGCCTGAAAGGCTGCGGGTGAAAGGTTGCTCATCCACATGGGGGTGGAAGAGCGTGCGGCGGCCGATCTCCGTTCCGTCGGTGGCGTGGATGGTGAAAGCGTCGGCGTAGTGATCCCAGCCCGTGTCGGCGTGGCGCACCGTGACGTGGAATGTCCACGTGTCGCCAGACTTGGTGGCGCGCACTGCTTCGACCGTGGCGTCCCCGGCCAGGACCGTGAGGGGAGCTGTCCCGAGCGCGATGGCGGCAACAATGGCAAGGGCGGCAGCAGTGCGTGTCATGGTCAGTCCTTCCAAGGGGTCACCCTGCGGAGCGTCAGGTTGATCCTGCCGCCCTCAGGCAACAAACGCGAGGATCCTTCAATGACGCGGTCCACCCCGTGGTAGGCGAGACGTGCCCCATCGCCCAGCACAATCACGTCCCCTGACGACAATTTTATGGACCCTGTGGGGGCCGATCGCACCGTGCCACCAATCCTGAAGACCGCCGTGTCGCCCAGCGAAATGGAGACAACGGGCGCGTCGAACGTCTCTTCGTCCCTGTCCTGGTGGAGGCCCATCTTGGCACCGCCCCGATAGTGGTTGATGAGACAAGCCTCCGGCACCGAAGGCGCCCCCACCTGTTGCCAGACCGCAATCAGCGCATCGGGGATAGGCGGCCATGGCCGGCCGGTCTCCGGATGGGTCGGTTGGTAGCGATAGCCGCTGCGGTCGCTCACCCAGCCGAGGGGGCCGCAATTGGTCATCTGGACGGAAAACGGCTTGCCCGTCCGCGGCATGCGCGGGGTGAAGTACGGCGCTTGGGCGACCACCGCCATCACCGCGTCCAACACGGCCCGCTGCACGCCAGGGGAAAGGTGGCTGGGATAGACACTGACACCACGCGTCTGTATCGGAACGGCCATACGTCTCCCCCAAACCCGACCCTGCCCGGAGTGCAGCGATGATTGACGACACGCTCTTGGCAGAGCTCACCGAGTGCGTCGGCCTTATGCGCAAAGACAACGAGTGCGACACGCCGGCGGACGTTCTCATCACCTCAGGTCATACCAACGATAGCATCAAGGATCTTCGCAATCGCCATGGCACGATCGGCGGCGATAGGGGGAGTCTCATCATGATCGTCCGGCATGCAAAAGCCGGCAGGATTCATGAGGCGCTCGGCGAAATGGTCTATGCCCCCAACGCGGTGGCCTTTCCCGCCGTGCATCGCCTCATCCGCCGCATGGAGGCGGCAGCGCCGGCGCGCGATCCCGATATGCCGTTCATCGACGCCCAAGGCACGCCCGTGGTGTTCGTGGTCTCCTATCCACGCTCAGGAAACTCACGGCTGACGAGCACGTTGGACGGTGCCTTCGTGCGTTCGCGCTTTTCCATCTACCCCTCCGACGGACGGTACTTTTCAAAGAAGCTGCCGTATTTTCCGGTGGACGGGCCCGTGTTTGTCAAAAGCCATATCATCGAAGACAGCTACCGCCACAACCCCATCATTTACAGTGTTCGAGACGGTCGCGACGCCTTCCTGTCGCTGAACGACTTTGTCTTCCGCGCCATGAACGATGCAAAACGAGCCGACCACACCGACATGGCCGACGGCTTTCAGGCGTTGCTGGAACGGGTGCTGCCGAAAGAGCACTACGGGTATTGGCCGGCGCACGCGAATAGGGCGCTCGCGTTCTCAAAAGAACACGGCAACGTCCACTTTGTCCGGTTCGAGGAGATCACGTCGGCGGTGGAGTATGAGCGCTTGCGTGACACGCTGCGCTCCTGCGGTGTCGCTCTCTCCCGCACGCAGTTCGAGGCCGGCGTCGCCCGCGCCAAGGCGGTGGAAGATGTGCTGCGCAGCCAAATCAGGCAATGGAGCCGTGAGGCGGTGTTCCCCGAGGGCTCCTTGATGGCGCGATGGATGGCGTTGAAAGGCAGCTCGAAGTGGCAGCGACTGCTTTCGGTGGAGGACAAGACGTACCTGCACGAGGCCGGCATCACCAAGCCGCTGATGGAGTTCGGCTATGAGACCGACCCCGATTGGTGGTCTCGGCCCTAATCTGCGGCGGGGCCCCAGCACACGCCGTTCTACACGCCGCACGAGCAGCGTGCAGAAGAGCCGAGCTCCTAATTGACGTCCGCCCGGGTGCCACGCATACCCGCCGACCCAGATCCCAGGCTTATGGTCACCCCACAAAGGTCTCGGCCAATCTCGCGGACCCTTGCCTGCGACAAAGCTCGCTTCGACCCGCTTCGTCGCAACAAGAAAGGGCGAGCGATCAGGCGCTCGCGCTGGCTCTGGTGTCGGTCACGGCCGGATTGAAGAAAAGGGCCTGGCTGACCACGGCTTTGACCGTGTCGGTCTCGAAGGGTTTGGTGATGAGGAAGGCCGGTTCAGGCCGCTCACCCGTCAACAGGCGCTCAGGATAGGCGGTGATGAACACCACAGGCACGTCGATGGTCTGGAGGATCTCGTTCACCGCCTCAAGGCCGGAACTGCCGTCGGCGAGCCGAATATCGGCCAGCACAAGACCAGGGCGGCGCTTGGCGACCGATTCGATGGCCTCGCTGTGGGTGCGGGCAACGCCTGCCACCTCGTGGCCGAGGTCTTCCACGAGCGATTCAAGGTCAAGGGCGATCATCGGTTCGTCCTCGATGATGAGGACGTTGGTGGCCACCTGCTCGGCAATGGCTTTGCCGGCCTCGTCAATCAATCCGCGCACTTCCGCGGGTGTCGCGTTCAAGATGGAGCTGGTCTCGGCCATGGAAAAGCCTTCCACCGTGGACAGGAGGAAGGCTTGCCGGGCGCGGGGGACCATTGCATCCAAACGGCGCTCGAACACGGCGCCGCGGGCGGTCACGTCGCCATTGACCTTCACCGAGTCCCACACCGTCACGAGGATCCTGTAAAGGGCGACGCGGGGCGGCAAATCGGCGGAAAACATGGACGGATCGGCCACCAGTGACTGAAGGACCGCCTCCACATAGGCATCCCCGCTCACCTGATTGCCTGTGAGAGAGCGGGCGAAACGCCTGAGGTAGGGGATGTGGGGGGCGATGGCTTTAGCGAGCGACATGCGACTTCCTTAAACGACTGTACCGGGGCTCTCCACCCGCACCACCTACACACGCGACCGCTGCGCGAGGCTGACCATGGGGGGCTCTAACAGAACGCCCGAAGATTTATGGAACGATCTTGCGACGAAAACGTTCCCTTCTCGCTGACGTGACATTGCGTCCCGGCAATTCGGCCAGGGACGACGACCGCGCCAGTGGATGTTTCCTCAAGGTGGCCCCGCGGAGTTGGCAGCAATGCCGACCTGGGGAATTGTTGTGGCTGCACCCGCACGCGGTAATCTGGTTTAACATGGTGTGATGTAATGGATAACGAAGACGATGGTGACTTCCCCCTCGATGAACGCATCGAGGCGATGATCGGTCAACAGCTTCGCAACCTTTACGACGCCGTTCTTGCCGAGCCGATCCCTGACAAGATCGCAGAGTTGCTGTCCAAGTTGGACGAGATCCCCGTGCCCCCGTCCAACAGAGGCAACAATGAGGGTGACGGCGCGCAATGACGGTCCGTGACGACTTGGTGGCGCAGATTCCCAACCTGCGCGCTTTTGCAGTGAGCTTGAGCGGCAGTGCCGACCGCGCCGACGACCTGGTCCAGGAAGCATTGATGAAAGCCTGGGCCAATATCGACATGTTCGAGGCTGGCACCAACCTGCGCGCCTGGCTCTTCACCATCCTGCGCAACGTCTACTATTCGGAGTTTCGTAAGAAACGCCGCGAGGTGGAGGATGCTGACGGCAAAATGGCTGCAACCCTTGCAAGCCATCCCGAGCAGCTGGGCCACCTCGACATGGCCGACTTCAAGAGTGCGCTTGATCAACTGGCGCCCGACCAGCGCGAGGCACTCATCCTGGTGGGTGCGTCGGGCTTTTCCTATGACGAGGCGGCAGAGATCTGCGGCTGCGCTGTGGGCACGGTCAAAAGCCGCGTCAACCGCGCCCGTGTGCGCCTTGCCGAAATGCTGTCGGTCCATTCAGGCAGCGATTACGGGCCCGACCCCGCCAACCGGTCCATCCTAGGCACCCGCGACGCCTGACAAAAGCATCTCTCCGAGCGTCTCACCATCACCCCTGTCGACTGAGTGGCCTGCTCACGTCTAGCGATCCGGCTTCGCGCGCGAACGGCCGGCGCCAGATGGGAAAGTCTGGCCTTAGCTGAGGTCGATGGTGCGTTTGCGGCGGCTGGCCTTGTCCGTCGTGCCGGCGCCTGTGAGGGCACCGAGTGCGCCGATCACATCCTCATGGGGCGCTTGCCAAACCTCTGCATGGGTCGGCCGCACGCCGATCAGGGCGGTGTTCGTGTCACCGGTGCTGCCCATGAAACCCAAGGGCTGGGCAGGGCTGAGCGCGGATGCGGCAGGGCTGTCGGCGCGCGTCACCTCGCCCGCCAGAACCATATAGACCTGCCGTGGAGGGTCTTGATAGGCGAGCCGCACTGTGGAGACATCCGACAGTGTTTCGGTCAAGCCGTCATCAGCTTCCGCTGTAAACCAGATGATTTCCTCACTAGGATCGGGTCTCCCCATCATAAGGCTGATGTGAAGATCTTCCCTTCCCATGGCAACGAAGAAGCATAGACCGACTCGTCCCACCTCTTCCCAAACAAAATCGCGATCACGCTGGATCATACACCTCTCTCTACACATCCGAACGCGCTTAGGGGTAAAATGTAACATATCGTCACCTTTAAAACTGTCAAAGGCGGCGATGGTTGCACGCAACCGGATGGCCGAGGCGCGCGCGCCCGTCCCGCTCGATCTGAGCCAAACCGAACGGATGAAGGCGTGCTCGCACCCAATATCTGGCGCATGTCTTCTTCGCTCAGGTTGATCCAACCTGAGCGGCAAGCGCGCTAGCGCCCTGCGGCGTGGCGCTCCAAAGTGGTGACCATCTCGCACAGCCGGTCGGACAAAGGGCCGGGGGCACGGGCGTGAAAGGCCTCGGCAAGGGCGCGGTAGTACCACAGCGTCCCCTCACGCCGTCCTGTGAACCGCTCCCAGATCTCATCGCCGATGGTGCGGTGGTCCGCGACAATGGTGCCGGCGTTGTGCAGTTTGTCGGCCATGGACACCAAAACCGCATCGTCGGACTTGTGGGGGATGGCGGCGATGTAGGCCTCTTTGCGCGCCCGCCAGGGAGGCTTTGGCGCGGTGTGGGCATCGCTGCACGCGTTCACAATGTCAGCCACCCTGTCGCCAAAACGGTCGCGGATGGTCTGTGACATTTCCATGCCGCCTTGATCCTCCACCGCGTCATGCAACAGCGCGGCAATGGCGAGGTCTTCATCGCCCCCATACTCAAGGACGAGGGCACACACCGACATCAGGTGCGCCACATAAGGAACGCCGGACCCCTTGCGGCGCTGGGCTCGGTGGGCGCGTTCGGCAAAGGCGAACGCGTCGCAGAATCGGTCTGTCAGCATGGCGGCGTGGGGGCCGGCATCGTAGGTAGTGTGCTGATCGGGCTCTTTTTGGGGATGGGGATACAGCAGCTGCAATATGTGCTGCCCCAGCTGGAGGGGGTGATCAAACCGTT
>JBCDCF010000138.1:0-8108 GCA_039182345.1 Pseudomonadota bacterium | reverse complement strand
GACGTCACGCGTGATCCCGACCGTGCGCTACAGGGATGCAGCGGCGATGGCCGATTGGCTATGTACGGTCTTTGGCTTCACCAAGCAATTGGTGGTGCCGGGGGAGGATGGCTCTATTGCCCATGCCCAACTCGTCCTCGGCACGGGCATGATCATGCTGGGCACCCACAGTGACGATGAGTTCGGTGCGCTGATGCATCCTGCAGCGTCTGACAGGCCTGTGACGCAAAGCGCTTATCTTGTGGTTGATGACCCTGACGCGGTCTTGGCCCGTGCGCAGGACAATGGCGCCGTGATCGTCATGGACATCAAGGATGAGGACTATGGCGGCCGCGGCTTCTCCTGCCGCGACCCTGAAGGCCAGCTTTGGAACGTGGGAAGCTACGACCCCTGGTGATCGCTCCGCCGTGGCGCAGACCCGGCGTTCGCCCGCAACAGCCCCACCGACACAGCGTTCAGCCACGACAGGCCGGTGTTGGCGAACGCGAGGATCGCCAAGGCCTCGATCATGACGATGCGTTGGGGGCGCAGGCGCCGACGCCGACGGTCGAGCCCAAGGACATCGCAAGCGGCTCCTTTGCCGAAATCACAGGACTTTTGCGCGGGAGAGGGGGCAAAGGCGTCCGCCTTTTGGGTGCGCGCGCCTGAAGACTGGGCACTTTGGAGAGGACCGCGTCAGGCCAGCCGAGCTCGCAGCGAAGTGTGGCGAGGGCGTCGACGCTCACCTCCATGAGGCCGAGGTGGACGGGGGCGCCGAAGCGGGCTGTGGTGCCCACCACATCGATCTTCGCGCCGGCCCAGCGCCACATCCTGAGGCGCGCGTCGTCGAAGTTGGAGAGATACGCCTCCACGCCGTTCATGACGCCGAACTCAAGGCCGCCCAGCAGCATGTGGCGCAGGATGTCGAGCCGCTCGTGGCCGCGGCCGTGGGCGCGGATCAAATCATCGTTGATGCAAAGGCGCGTCGCCTCCCACACCAACGGCGTCTGGAAGGCGACGGCATCGGGGAGGGTGTCTGCGAAGGTGTCGGCGAGCAGCGTGGGGCCGTGGCTCGGCATCAGCCTGACGCACGCATAAAGGTGTTGGCCTGACGGGTCGGTGTGCATGAGGTAGGCGGGGTTGAAGGTGTCGTAAACGTCCCGCTCTTCACCGTTCTGGGCCTGGACCCAGCCAAGTTCGTCAGCAAAAACGCGCGCACGCAGCTTGAACATCTGGTCCATCAGAGACAAGACGTGATGTTGGTTGTGCGGTTCGACGATGAAGTACATGCGATGACCTCGCCCCCTGTTTTGATGGGGCCAGTCTATTTTCGGCCAATACTGGCGAGGATCGCGGGGCGGTCTGTCACCGGCGGTGACGAACGATGTGAGAGGGTGGCGTCTCACATTGTTTGGCTTGTGGGCGGACTTATCCCCGGTGGCAAAAGGCGTAATCCCCGCTGGGAGCGGGGATAAAAGGGCACACCCCTATGCCTTTGCCGGGCGGCATCGGGGTGCTATCTGTCCCCCCATGAACGAGCATGCACGGCCCGACAGCCTTTCTGAGGACGCACAGACCGGCGCCCGCCCGGTGAAGACCGTGCGCAACTTTTCCATCGTCGCCCATATCGACCATGGCAAATCCACCCTCGCCGACAGGCTGATCCAGGAAACAGGCTCCCTCACCGACCGTGAGATGAAGGAGCAAATCCTTGATTCCATGGACATTGAGAGGGAGCGTTGCATCACCATCAAGGCGCAGACCGTGCGCCTTTTGTATACGGCGAAGGACGGCGTCACCTACACGCTGAACCTCATCGACACGCCCGGGCATGTGGACTTTGCCTATGAGGTGAACCGCTCGCTCGCCGCCTGCGAAGGCTCGCTCCTTGTGGTGGACGCCTCCCAAGGGGTGGAGGCGCAGACCCTCGCCAACGTCTATCAGGCCATCGACAACGACCACGAGATCATCACCGTCCTCAACAAGGTGGACCTTCCTGCCGCAGAGCCTGAGCGCATCCGCGAGCAGGTGGAGGAGGTGATCGGCCTTGATGCCTCAGAGGCCGTCCTGATTTCCGCCAAGACCGGGCTTGGCATTCCGGACGTTCTGGAGGCCATCGTCACCCGCCTGCCGCCGCCCAAAGGCAATGCCGATGCGCCTTTGAAGGCGATGCTCATCGACAGCTGGTACGACACCTATCTGGGCGTGGTGACGCTCGTGCGCATGATCGACGGCTCTTTGAAAAAGGGCCAGAAAATCAAGATGATGGGGACGGGCGCCGTCTACCCGGTGGACAAGGTGGGCGTCTTCACGCCGAAGATGCTGGAGGTGGAGACGCTGGGTCCCGGCGAGATCGGCTTCATTATCGCAGGCATTAAAGAGGTGGCGGACACCCGCGTCGGCGACACCATCACCGATGAGCGCAGGCCAGCGGCCGAACCGCTGGCAGGCTTCCGCCCTGCGGTCCCCGTGGTGTTCTGCGGCCTCTTCCCTGTGGATGCGGCGGATTTTGAGGATTTGCGCGCGGCCATGGGCAAGCTGCGCCTCAACGATGCCAGCTTCTCCTTCGAGATGGAAACCTCCGCCGCCCTCGGCTTCGGCTTCCGCTGCGGCTTCTTGGGGCTGTTGCACCTTGAGATCATCCAGGAGCGGCTTGAGCGCGAGTTCAACCTCGACCTCATCGCCACCGCGCCGTCGGTGGTCTACCGGCTTGCGCTGTCCAACGGTGAGGTGAAGGAGCTTCACAACCCCGTCGACATGCCTGACGCCAACGAGATCGACGAAATTGAAGAGCCTTGGATCAAGGCGACGATTTTGACGCCCGACGAGTATCTGGGCGGGATTTTGAAGCTGTGCCAGGAGCGGCGGGGCATTCAGACGGAGCTCTCCTATGTGGGCACCCGCGCCATGGTCACCTACGAACTCCCCTTGAACGAGGTGGTGTTTGACTTTTACGACCGCCTGAAGTCGGTCTCCAAAGGGTATGCCTCGTTCGATTATGCGCTGGCGGACTACCGCTCGGGCGACCTCGTTCGCATGAACATTCTGGTCAACTCAGAGCCTGTGGATGCCCTTGCCATGCTCGTCCACCGCTCCCAGGCGGAGCGGCGCGGCCGTGCCATGTGCGAAAAGCTGAAAGAGCTGATCCCCCAGCACATGTTCGTGATCCCCATTCAGGCGGCCATTGGCGGGCGGATCATTGCGCGCGAGACCATCCGCGCCCTCAGGAAAGACGTGACCGCCAAGTGTTATGGCGGCGATGCCACCCGCAAACGCAAGCTGTTGGAAAAGCAGAAGGCGGGTAAGAAGAAGATGCGCCAGTTCGGCAAGGTGGAGATCCCGCAAGAGGCCTTCATCGCTGCCTTGAAGGTGGACGGGTAGGACCCGCACGCTCCGGCAAGACGCGCCGGAGCAAACAAAAAGAAGACCGAACGGGAGAGGGGCGACCCGTGAAAACCACGGCCAAGGAGGTGGCCGCGCTGGCCGGCGTGTCGGTGTCGGCCGTCTCGCGCGCGTTCAGACCAGGGGCGTCCATCTCAGAAGACAAGCGCGGGCGCATCCTCGCCGCGGCGGACGAGCTTGGCTATCGCACGCCCTCTGGCCAGGTGATCTCAGAGCTTGCCACAGGCACCATCGCTGTGGTGATGGGCGACGTTGCAAACCCGTTCTACCCCACCGTCCTTGAAGCGCTGAGCCAGGAACTGTTCCGCCGAGGCCGCCGCCTCATCCTCCACGTGGCGCCCAAGGGCCAGGACGTTGATGCGGTGATGCGCCAGGTGCTCGACTACCGCGCCGACGGGGCGATCATCACCTCCACGCTGCTGTCCTCCCAACTGGCCAGCGCGTGCCGGACGCGGCGCATGCCTGTGGTGCTGTTCAACAGGACGCAGCCTGGGTCAGGGATCAGCGCGGTGTGCTGCGACAACTATGCCGGCGGGCAGGACATCGGCCGGCGCCTTGTGGAGCGCGGCTGCCGCAGGATCGCATTCATCGGCGGGCTTGCCGACACCTCCACCCACCTTGAGAGGCGGCGCGGCTTCTACAAGGTGTTGAGCGAGGCAGGGCTCGGCGTGGTGCACGAGCGCTCAGGCGCGTTCTGCTATCCCACCGCCTACAGCGCCGCGCTCGACCTTTTGGGGGAGCGACCGCGGCCCGACGCCATCTTCTGCGCCAATGATGTGATGGCGCTGGCGGCCATCGATGCGGCGAAGTCCCTCGGCCTTCGCGCACCCGACGATCTCGCCATCGTGGGGTTCGACGACATCCCTATGGCCGCCTGGCAGTCCTACCGCCTCACCACCGTGCGCCAGCGCATGCGCCAGATGATTGCCGATGCGCTGGACCTCATCGAGCAAGCCATCGAAGACCCTGCCATTGAAGGCGCCATCCGCATGGCGCCCGGCAAACTGATTGTCCGCGACACGGGATAACATCGGCAAACGCACCCGCCCGCAGGCTTTGCAGTGATGCAATTTTTGCAAGTCGCGTAGAAATATTTGCAAACTCTCGGCGCATCCTCTACCCGCAGGGGCCGCAGCGGGGGTCAGTCCTCCGATGCTCACACCGACGGGCCAAACGCCCGCAGCACCCGTGAACCTCCGGGAGGACGCACCATGAAGAGACTTCTTTCCACTGCCCTGGCAGGCGCCGTTGCCGTTGCGCTCACCGCAGGCACCGCAGGCGCAGAAACGCGCCTTGCCTTCGGTGCCACCAACGCTCAAAGCTCGCACTACGCCTACTTTGCCGCGCTGGCGAAGATCATCAACGATGCCTATCCCGACACCTATCAGGCCTCCGTGGTGGAGACTGGCGCCACCGTCGACAACCTGAAGCGCATGGACCGCGGTCAGCTGGACATCGGTCTCATCACCACCTCATCGCTGTTCCACGCCTATAACGGCAAGAAGGTGTTCGACGGCCGTCCCATCGAGTCAAAGCTCCTGTGGGCCTACTCCCTTGCGCCGCAAAACGTCGTGGTGCGCAGGGATTCGGACGTGTCGTCCATTGCCGAGCTTGCCGGCCGCAAGATGGGGCCTGGGATGCGCGGCTCCTCCACCGAAGCCACCTCGCAGGACGTGTTTGCCCTTTTCGGTGTCGAGCCTGACTGGGTGCGCGGCTCCAACTCAGAGCTTGCCTCGGCCATCAAGGACAACCGCTCCGTCGGCTTCGTGAAGAGCGCTGTCGGTACGAGCTTCGACGCGCTGACGACGGACATTGCCGCCTTCACCCCCGTTCAGGTGCTCGGCCTCACCGATGAGCAGCGCGAGATGATCCGCGAGAAGCTGCCAGAACTCTCCCTGGTGGAGATGCCCGGCGGCGACATGGAAAACTCAGGCCCCTATAACACGTGGGGCTTCATGATTGGCGTGTCGGCCCGTCCCGACCTTGATGACGATACCGCCTACGACATCGTCAAAGCGGTGATGGAAAACACCGAAGCCCAGGAAGCGGCCTTCCCTGCGCTCAAAGGCTCCAACCTTGCCGAACTGACACTGAAGTATGCCACGAGCCCGCTCCACCCCGGTGCCATCCGCTACTACGAGGAAGTCGGCCTCACGGTTCCTGACCACCTGAAGTGATGCCGTCCCCCTGACGGCACGCGACAGGACGGGGCGCCAATCCGCGGCCGGCCGGGCATCCCCCGGTCGGCGAGAACAGCGCCGCGCCCCGTTCCAAGACATGTGGAGGAACGCGCCATGGCCGATGCAGCCATCAAGCCCCTCACCTTGAGGGAGAAGGCGACAGCGCTTCTTGCGATCTCGCTGGGCGGCTTTGTCTTTTACACCTCGTTCACGGGACCGTTCGAGACGCTGATCCAGCGGTCCGTGTTCGTGGCGATGATCGTGACGCTCGCGGTTCTGATGTACCCGCTTTTCGGCGGGACGAGGCTGCGGCCCCTCGGCATCCTGATCGACCTTGCGATCGTTGCCGTCACCACCACGTCGACGGTCTACATCATCACCAATTTCGAGCGGATCATGAACGATCTGCCGTGGGCAACCCCCCTTGATATGGTGCTGTGTTTTGCAACGCTCGCCTCTGTGCTCGAGCTGGCGCGGCGCACTTCCAACTGGGTGTTTCCCATCATCGTCATCGCCTCTGTGGCGTATGCGTTCTTCGGCTGGATCATTCCCGGACAGTTTGGCCATCGCGGCTTCGATGTGGGGTATCTGACCGAAATCATCTTTCTGTCGGACCGCGGTCTTTGGGGGATGCTGGTCAATGTGGCCTCCACCACGTTGGCCGCCTTCGTCCTTTTCGGCGCGATCTTGCTGCACACGGGTGCTGGCGAAACCTTCTTCGACCTGTCGGCGCGGCTCGGCGGCTCGCGCCCAGGCGGTGCGGCGAAGATTGCAACGCTCGCCTCAGGCTTTTTCGGGGCCATCAACGGCTCAACGGTGGCGAACGTTGCGACCACGGGCAACTTCACCATCCCCTTGATGAAGCGGCTGAAATACCCGCCGTCCTATGCCGGTGCGGTTGAGGCCATCGCCTCCACCGGCGGGCAGTTGGCGCCGCCCATCATGGGGACGGCCGCCTTCGTCATGGCCGAGGTGGTGAACGTCAACTACTGGACCATTGCCCTTGCGGGGGTGCTGCCGGCGTTCCTCTTCTACCTTGGCGTCTACACCACCGTGCACGTGATTGCGCGGCGCCAGCATTTCCGCCCTGTGGACGCCAGCGAACTGCCTGACTGGCGCCATGCCCTGAGGCTGTCGCGCATTGCCCCCATTCTGGCGGCGATCGGCGGGCTCGCCTTCGGCATCTTCAACGGCAACTCCGTGGAGCTGACCGCCTGCTACGGCATGATTGCAATGCTCGTCGCCGTTGCCGTTGCGCGCCTTGCCACGGGGCAAAGCCTGACGGAGGTGGTGCGCATCATCATCCGCGCGCTCCAGGAAGGGGGCCGCGGGGTGGTGATCGTCGGTGTCCTTCTTGTGGGGGCGCAGGTGTTCGTGGCGATGATCAACCTCACAGGTCTCGGGGTTGCGACCACGGCGGCGGTCCTGTCCATCGGCCAGGGGCAGATCTGGCTGATCGCGATCCTGATGGCAGTGGTCTGCCTCATCGCGGGCATGGGGCTGCCGACGTCAGCCGCTTACGTGATGGTGGCGGCGGTGTTTGCGCCAGCGCTAATCCAGCAGGGGCTCGACCCGCTGACGGTGCACATGTTCGTCCTTTACTACGCGGCCCTTTCGGTGATCACGCCGCCGGTGTGCCTTGGCGTGTTCGTGGCCGCCTCCATTGCGCAAACCTCGTGGATGAAGACGGCGGTGCAGACCCTTCGCCTCGGCGCGACGGCCTATGTCTTGCCGATGCTGTTCCTGGTCTATCCAGGCATGCTTGGGAACGGGGGGACGGAGGCGGTTGTCCATGCCCTTGTATCGGGCGCGGTCTTCACCTTGTCTGCGGCGAACCTTCTGGGCGGGACGCGGCTTCCTGGCGGGCCTTTGATGGCGGTGGCCTGGCTCGTCCCCGCAGTCCTTGCCTTGATGCCTGGCATCGCGCCCACGGTGGTCGGTGCGGTCATGCTGGGCGGGCTCATGTGGCTCGCCCGCGGCAAGTTCACCGCCGCTCCCTCAACCGTCGACCCTTAAGGCGCACACCCATGCACACCGATATGTCCCATAACGCAGACTTCAAGCGCCGCATTGCAGCGCGTGAGGTGCTGCTCGGCGCCTTCATCAAGACGCCGCATCCCATGGTGATCGAGATCATGGGGGGCTCGGCGTTCGACTTTCTGATCCTTGATTGCGAGCACGCCCCGTTCGACCGCAGCGCCATCGACACCGCGATGATTGCAGGGCGCGCCACCGGATGCCCCCTTCTTGTGCGGGTGCCCCATGGGGATGCGTCCACCATCCTCGGCATCTTGGACAGTGGCGCTGCAGGGGTGATGGTGCCGCACGTGACGAGCGCGGGTCAGGCTGAGGCGCTGGTGCGTGCCTTGCGCTATGGCCCCGGTGGTCGCGGCTTCGCAGGCACCACCCGCGCTGCCCACTATGGCGGGCGCACGCTGAAAGAGCATCTGGCGGCAACGGCCGACGATGTCAGCCTGTTCTGCCAGATCGAAGAGCCTGAAGGGGTGGAGAACGCCGAGGCCATCGCGGCTGTGGACGGTGTGGATG
>JBCDCF010000137.1:0-8139 GCA_039182345.1 Pseudomonadota bacterium | reverse complement strand
TTCGTCTACCATTTCGAGCCGGAAAGCCGCCTCCTGCGGATCCTGACGGCGGACATGGGGCGCTCCCACATGGGACACCATCGCAACCCTGCAAAGTATGGCGGGGGGATCAATGGCAACCAGCCTCCGATTGTCGCCATTGCCACGGTGTTCGCGCTCGGTGCCTACTTCACCCCGTTTCCCACAGCGTTCGGTTTGATGGCGGTGACGGCGGGGGCCATCAACTACGTGGCGCAGGAGTTCGTGCACTTCGGCACCCACCACCTTCCCATGAACAACCGCATGATGCGCCTGATGAAGCGCCATCACATGCTCCACCACTATCAGGACGAGAACTCCAATTTCGGCCTGTTCTGGCCCGTGTGGGACTGGATTTTGGGCACCAGCTTCGACGGCAAAGCCAAGGCGAGGACCCGTCAGAAGGCCGGATAGGCGGGGTGTTCCACCTCAGTCGTGTAAGGGTGGCGAGCCGTAAGCGGGAGTTGCCACGTGCCTCCGGCCTCGCCGGGCCAGGTGGTGCCGATCAGGCTGCCAGCGCCTTTTCCATTCGTCTGGCTTTGACGGTGTCCTTCAGGGCCTTTGCCCGGCGATAGGCGGCGTAGGAGGCGTCGAGGAGCGTGCGTGTCCGCCGTGCCTTGGCCGATGGAGCCTTTGGCGCCAGCTGCGCGCGCCGGGCCTGCCATGTGTCTTGCCATTGACCGTAAGTGGCTTCGGCCACCACCGACAGGGGTGGGGCGGCCAGCCAATGGTCGACCAAAGCCAGTTCGTTGGTCGCGTCGATGTTGGGCGCCATCTTCGAGGACACGTTGATGCGCTTGTTCACGGCTGATGCGAGGCCATCGGGCGGCGGCTCGATGCCAAGGAACGACAGGCACGCGTTTATGGTGGTGTCGGGGTCTTGCCGCAGGTGATCGAACACCACCACGTGGACATTGTCGCCATAGTGGGCGCGCCAGCGGGCAATGTTCTCATCGTAGGCGTTTTGCCGGCGGCTGGTGCCGCCATTGAGGGCGTACGCCTCGGCCCAGGTTCCAGGCGCACTTTCGTTTTGTTGCCCCAGATGGGCATAGCGGCGCGCCCGCATGACGCCCGAGACGGCCCGCGCCACGGGATCACGCACGAAGGCAAGGACCTTTGCATCAGGCCAGCGCTTGGCAATGGCTGCGATCTGCGCCGACGACATCAGGCAGTAGGTGGGGGTGATGTCGCACAGGTAGCGCGCCTCAGCGCCCACATCCTTGAAATGGGCGGCAAAGGCGTCGGCCCCCATGCGCGGCACATCCACATCCAGGATGTGGCTTTCCTTTGGCCTCACGGACGAGGTGGCGACTTCAGGCAGTTCCTTCAGAACCTGGTAGAGCCAGCTCGTCCCGCAGCGTGTCGGGCCAATGCCGAAGAGGGGAACGGGTCCGCCGTTCACCACGCCGCCGCCCGGTTAGGGGCGGCGTTCAATGAAAGACGGGGGTCAGGTCGAACGACGTGCAATTCACCACCTCAGGTGGATGTTTTGCACAACGCTAACCAGTCAAATGCTGCGAAAGCGGGACCGTACTGGGATCAATCGTGGCCGCCGCAGGACCTTACGGTGCGGCCCCTTCGGCGGTCAGTAGTGGCGCAGGAGGGCGGTGAGCCGGCCTTGGATGCGCACCCTGTCGGCACCGAAAATCCGGGTTTCGTACTGGGGGTTTGCCGCTTCAAGGGCGATGGTGTTGCCGCGCTTGCGCAAGCGCTTCAAGGTTGCCTCCTCATCGTCGATGAGCGCGACGACAATTTCACCCGTGTCGGCACGGTCGGTCTTTTTGATGATGACCGTATCGCCGTCGTGGATGCCCGCATTGACCATGGAGTCGCCGCGCACCTCTAGGGCGAAATGTTCGCCCCCGCCCAGCATGGCGGCGGGCAGCTGGATGGCGTCGGTCTTTTGCTGGATGGCCTCGATGGGGACACCGGCGGCGATCCTGCCCATCAAAGGGATGTCCACAATGTCATAGGCGGCGGTGACAGGGCGCATGGGTGGGCGCTGTAGTCCCATCCGCTCGGGCGCAGGGGGGCGCGAACCTTCGATCACCGATGGGGAGAAACCGCGCGGACGCTCTCCCTTCAGCGCAAGGGAGTCGGGAAGGCGCACCACTTCCAAGGCGCGGGCGCGATTGGGGAGGCGGCGGATGAAGCCACGCTCTTCAAGGGCCGTGATCAGCCTGTGGATGCCCGATTTGGACTTCAGGTCCAACGCGTCCTTCATTTCTTCGAACGACGGGGGGACGCCCGTGTCCGTCATCCTTTTGTGGATGAAGAGCAAAAGGTCATACTGCTTCTTGGTGAGCATCGTGGGTCAGGCTCTCTCAGCGCGGTGCGACGCGTGGATCTGTTTGCGAATCGTTTCACTTAAATTCGTGCCTGCACTATACACGTTCGTCGTGTGTTCCACAACCGTCAGCGCAACTTATCCCGTCGTCTCCGTCCCGTTCCCCACAGCCTCAAAGGGCGATATAGCGGCACGGTGTGCCGGCTTCGGCAGGGCCTTCGTGGGGCTCGCGCACCAGCAAGACATTCGCCTTCGCAAGGGTCGACAGCATGGACGAATCTTGCACTCTGAAGGGGACGATGCGCCCGTCGCGATCGATCCTGGCGCGCATATGGTCCCGCCGCGGGCCGTTTTGGCCCACGGGAGCGCCGAGGGTGCCTGCCAGGACGGCGGGGCCGGGATCATCCGCCCCTTGCATGGCAAGCACCAGAGGGCACAAGAACAAGGCGCTGCACACCACCGACGAGACGGGGTTGCCAGGCAGCCCCAGCACCATGGGGGAGGGGGCGAACATCAAGGGTTTGCCTGGCCGCACGGCAACGCGCCAGAAGTCAAGCGCGATGCCAAGACCCTCCAAAGCCGGGCGAATGAGGTCGTGATCGCCCACGGACGCGCCGCCGAGGGTGACGAGGAGGTCGGCTTGGCGGAGCCCGTCGCGGGCCGCCGCCTCGATGGCGTCCTGACGGTCCGGGACGATGCCAAGATCCACGCTGTCCCCACCGGCATCGGCCACCATCGCCGACAAGGTGGGGGTGACGGAGGCAACAATCTGGTCAGGACCGGGCATGGTCCCTGGGGGCACAAGCTCATCCCCCGTGGCGAGGAAGGCCACCTTGGGGCGGGCCGCGACGGTGAGGTGGGCATGGCCCCCCGCACCCAGAAGCGCAAGGTCGCGCGCCGTCAGTCTGTGGCCATTTTGAAGGAGTGGGGCGCCGCCTTCAAAGTCGAGCCCTTGGCGGCGGATGTGGGCGCCAAGGCTCACCGAGGCGGTTGTGGTGAGGGACGTGCCCTCCACCACAGCGTCTTCCTGGATGAGGACCGTGTCGGCCCCCTCTGGCACAGGCGCGCCTGTGAAGATGCGCACCGCCTCGCCGCGGCCAAGGGGCCGGCCATAGGCTTTGCCGGCCACAGCCTCGCCCACCACGCGCACGGGCCCTCTCAGAATGTCGGCATGGGAGAGGGCATAGCCGTCCATGGCCGAAGCGTTGAAGGGCGGTTGTGTGCGCTTGGCGGCAACGTCCTTGGCGAGGACGCGGCCGGCACCCTCTGCCAGGGGAACGGTTTCGCTGGTGGGCGCGGGGGCGGCGCGAAACAGACGGTCCCGCGCCTCGTCGACGCCGATCACGATGCTGTCCAGTGACCCGAGCGACCGCCCGACTTCTCCTTCAGGCGGATGGGGCCGATGGTCATCCCGCGGTCGATGGCCTTGGCCATATCATAAAGGGTGAGGCAGGCAGCGCTGACGGCCGTCATGGCTTCCATCTCCACCCCCGTCCGCCCGCTGGTGCTGGCCGTGGCGGTGATGGTGACGCCTGGAAGGCGCTCATCAGGCTCAAGCGTCACGGACACCGCATCAAGGGGGATCGGATGGCAAAGGGGAATGATGTCAGCGGTTTTCTTTGCCGCCATGATGCCGGCAATGCGCGCCACCGACAGAACGTCACCCTTTTTCACCTGACCCTCACGGATGGCTTTGAGCGTCGCAGCGTCCATGTGAACCGCGCCTGTTGCCACCGCAACCCGCTTGGTGACGGCTTTCTCGCCCACGTCCACCATGCGGGCCGCTCCCGCCGCGTCGATGTGGGTGAGTGTGCCACCGGTCAAGAGCGTGCGGGTGGCGGCGGCCACATCGTTCTGGCGCATGAGGCTTTCGCCCACGAGGAAGCCTTTGACGCCTGCTGCCAGAAGGCGCGTGACGTCCGCATGGGTGGCAATGCCCGATTCGGCAATCAAGAAGCGGTCAGACGGAACGTTGGGGGCAAGCCTCTCCGTCACGCCGAGGTCGGTGACGAAGGTGCGCAGATCGCGGTTGTTGATGCCGATGAGGGGCGAGGGAAGGGCAAGGGCGCGCTCAAGATCCTCCTCGTCGTGCACCTCAAGGAGGGCGGCCATTCCAAGGTCTTGGGCGGTTTGCACAAGGGTGCGGGCGGTGGCGTCGTCCACCCCGGTCATGATGACGAGGATGCAGTCCGCCCCCAAGGTGCGCGCCTGAAACACCTGTTCGCGCACATACATGAAGTCTTTGCGAAGGGCGGGAAGGCCGCTCGCGTCCCTTGCCTCCACAAGGTGGGTGAAGGCGCCTTGGAAGGACGGCTCGTCCGTCAGCACCGACAAGCACGCCGCCCCTCCGGCACGATAGGCGAGGGCAAGGTCGGCAGGGTCGAAGTCGGCGCGGATCAAGCCTTTGGAAGGGCTTGCCTTCTTCACTTCGGCGATGAGGGCCGGGCGCCTTGCGGCAGCCTCCCTGCGCAGCGCCCCTTCAAAGTCGCGGGCGGGCGGCATGGCGCGGGCGCGCGCTTCAAGGTCGTCAGCATCTTCAATGAGGCGCTGCTCTTTGATCTCGCGGCGCTTATAGGCCTCGATGTGGGCCAGAATGTCGGGGGGATTGTCCATCACGGAGCCACCGCTTGGGAGACGGCCACAAGCGCATCGAGCCGGCCGAGGGCGGCGCCAGCGTCCACCAATTCCTCGGCAAGGACGACGGCGTCGGAGAGGGTTTCGGCCCGCTCCGCCACCAGAAGCGCTGCGGCGGCGTTGAGGCAGGCAATGTCGCGATAGGCGCTCTTCTCGCCGGCAAGGACGGTCTTGAGCGCTTCAGCGTTGATGGCGGCGTCGCCCCCTTTGAGGTCCGCCTCTTTGGCGCGGGAAAGGCCGACGGTGGCAGGGTCCACCGTGAACTCGCGCACCGCCCCGTCCGCCACCTCAGCGACGAATGTCGTGCCCGTGGTGGTGATTTCGTCAAGGCCGTCGCTGCCGTGGACCACCCACGCCCTGTGGGTGCCAAGGGTGGCAAGAACGTCCGCCACAGGACGCACCCACTCCTTGGAGAAGACGCCCACCAGTTGCCTGTCCACACCGGCGGGGTTGGACAGGGGGCCGAGGAGGTTGAAGACCGTGCGAGTGCCAAGTTCCACCCGCGCAGGGCCCACATGCTTCATGGCGGCGTGGTGGGCGGGCGCGAACATGAAGCCGATGCCCGCCTTTTCGATACAGGCGGCAATGCCGATGGGGGAGAGGTCGATCCGCACGCCAAGGGCGGTCAACACATCCGCAGCGCCAGACTTTGAGGAGAGCGCCCTGTTGCCGTGCTTGGCCACGGGCACGCCGGCGGCCGCCACAATGAAGGCTGCACAGGTGGAGACGTTGTAGCTGCCTGAGGCATCGCCCCCCGTGCCCACAATATCCATGGCGCCGTCGGGGGCGGTGACGCGGGTCATCTTGGCGCGCATCACCTCAACGGCGCCGGCAATCTCCTCCACCGTTTCCCCGCGCACGCGCATGGCCATCAAAAGGCCGCCGATTTGCGCAGGCGTTGCCTCGCCGGACATCAAGACGTCGAAAGCCTGTGAGGCTTCCGACCGGGTAAGGCGCGCGCCGCCTGCCGCTTTCGCCAGCAGCGCTTTCAGATCGGCCATGGTGGTTCACCGGTTGAGGCGAGAGTGTGCCTTAATATCGCATACCGCCTTGCGGCTGCTCCAGACCGGTAATGACATTGATCACCTGGACGTTCTGGGTGGGCTGCACCTCGGCCTGACGGGCGTTCACAAGCTCGGTCAGGATGGTGTTCGCAAGCCCGTTGTTCAGCGTGTTGCGCACACCCTGAAGGTCAGCCGATTCGGCGAAGAAGGCAGGCTCCGACACCTCCGTCACCTTTAAGATTATCTGCTGGCCGTCGCCTGTCAGAACCGAGGCCACATGGCCTGAGGGTCCCTCGAAGGCCGCCTCGCTGGCCGGCGAGGGGAGCGCCTCTGAAGGGCTGCTGCGGGAGAAGGGCTCGGTGGTTTCAGGCGTGACGCCAAGGCGCTCGGCGACCGTTGCCACAGGCTCGCCTGCACGAAGGGCCTCAGCCGCTTCGTCCGCCTTCTTGGCAAGCCGTGTGGATTTTTCCGTTTCGGTCCAGGCGGCAAGCACATCCACGGTCACATCGTCATAGGGCCTATCGGTGGCCTCGGTGACGCTGTCCACTTGCACCCAGACGGTTGCATCGCCGTCCTGCACGGGGACAGCATCATCGCCGACACTGCCACCGAAGGCGGTGTTGAGGGTGGCGGTCTTTGCCGGCAGATCCACCGAGGATCCGTCGGGCGCATTGCCCTCCTGGGAGACCGCGGACACGGTGACGAGGGGAAGGCCGAACCGCTCGGCAATCTCATCCACCCGCGCGCCGCCGGCAACCGCGTCTTCGACGCTGTCGGCCATGGTGCGCAGTTGGTCGGCCGCTTCGTCTTCAGCGATCTCCTGGCGAATCTGGCCTTCGATCTCAGACAGTGGCGGCTTGACGCTCTCCACAATCTCGCTGACGCGCACGATGAGGGGGCCGAAGCGGCCGTCGACGGCGGTGACCCCAGGCTCGGTCATGGAAAAGGCAGCCTCGGCAACGGCGGGGTCCACAAGGGAGCCGCGCCGCACAAGGCCAAGGTCCACGTCCGATTCGCTGCGGCCAAGCTCGGTCAAAATGTCGGCAAAGGCCGTGCCGTCATTGAGGCGCTGCACAGCGTCTTCGGCAACGGCCATGTCGTCGATGAGGACCTGTTGGACGCGCCTTTGCTCAGGCGTGCCGTATTGGGTGCTGCGCTCATAGGCGGTGCGCACGGCCTCATCGCTCACCGCATCGGGGTCGGCAAGGGTCTCAGCGCTCAGCGTGACGGCGGAGATGCCACGATATTCAGGCGCACGGAAACGGGCTTTGTTGTCCTCATAGTAGGCGCGAAGGGTGTCTTGGCTGGGGTCTTCGATGGGGCCAAGATCATCATCGGACAGGGCAAACCAGTCCACCGTGCGGGTCTGCGACTGGAAGCGGTTGAAGGCCTCAAGATACGGGGAAGGCGCCACCACGCCGCCCAAAAGGCCGTTCACCAACTGCTCGCGGATGGCAGCACGGCGCTCAAGCTCGATGAAATCGGCCTCGGTGTAGCGGTTTTCAGCCAAGATGCGGTCGAACTGGAAGCGGTCGAACTCGCCATTGGGGGCGGCGAAGACGGGGCTTTGCTTGATTCGAAGAGCAAGCTGATCATCGCCGATATCAAGGCCGAGGGCGCGCCCTGCATCCACCTGAAGCGCATCGGTGACGAGCTGGCCAAGCACCTGATTGGGCAGGCCGATGGCGTGGGCCTGCTGGGGCGTGATGGGACGGCCCAATTGTTGTGACGTTTGCGACAAAGTGCGGGTGTAAAGGCGTTGGAATTCCTGTGCGCCCACAGGGGTTTCACCGGCGCGGGCCACCTCCGTCGGGTCGATCTGGTTCACGAAGTCGGAGATGCCCCAGACCGCGAAGGACAACACAAGAAGGCCGATGAGGATCTTGGCAAGAAACCCCTTCGCACCGCGTCGCAGAGCGTTCAACATACTGGAAAGACCACAATTCGTTGACGGAATAAGGGCTCTGTTCGCCGCCCCTCACGATAGGCGATACTAAGAAGCCGAAGGGGCGCCTGCAAGGCTGACAGGGCAGCGGGACCCAACGGCTCAATCACAACTGCCGGCGCAGATCGGCAGAGCACCCGTCCAAGGGGTGAGGAAAGGAAGGCACGATGCTGATTGCGGGCAACTGGAAGATGAATGGCGATCCCTCGTCCATGGAGGAGTTCGGCCGCATGATTGCCCGCGCGCCCGAG
>JBCDCF010000136.1:0-8155 GCA_039182345.1 Pseudomonadota bacterium | reverse complement strand
GCAAGGGCCCCTGCCACAGCCTCGCCGCCAGCGGTTGCCGGCACCACACAGAACGGCGCCGTGCCGCGGGCAAGGGAAACGCCCGCCGCCGCCGCACAGGCCGAGGCCGCCGTCACGCCAGGCACGATGGTCGGCTGTCTGTGAGGAAGCCTGGCGGTGATGGAGGCGGCGCTGCCATAAAGCATGGCATCGCCCTCGCACAGGAGGGCAACGCTGCGGCCTGCCCCAAGGTGGGCGTCGATGGCTTTCGCGGCCGCGTCATAGGCGCCATCCGCCCGCCCATCCATGGGAACGGTGAAGGGGAGGTGGTCAGCGCGGCCAATGTGGGCGGCCGCAATGTCGGCGGCAAAGCTGCCGCGTGTGGTTTGCGGATAGGCCACCACATCGGCAGCCCCCAGCACCTCAACGGCCTTCAGCGTCATGAGGGACGGGTCGCCCGGCCCGACGCTCACCACGAAAAACGCCCCGCTCACGGCTTCACCACCCGCCATTGGAGGACGGACATGGCAGGCCGCATGGCCATCAGCCGCCCCACAGGGGCCGCGTGGGAGAGCTGAATGCGCGTCAGCGTGCCGCCGAGCCTGCCAAACCGGGCCATGGATGCCTCTTCGCCCGACAGTGTCACAGCGTTCGAGACGAATGTGCCCCCCGCGGGGAGGCGTTCCCAAAGGGCCTGAAACAGCGCCTCATCACCAACGCCTCCGCCAAGGAAGATGGCGCCCGGCGGCAACGCGTCGTCCAGATGGTCGATGGCGCTCCCCACCACAATGGGTGCCTTCACCTTGCTGACAATGAGGTTGCGGCGGGCGGCCTCTGCGCGGTCACCGTCGCGCTCGAAGAGGGTTGCGGTGCCGCCGCGCCGCACGAAGTCGATGGCAACAGCGCCGCTCCCCGCACCAATGTCCCACAGGTGCGCGCCTTGGGGGAGAGCCGCGATGGTGATGGCCCGCACCTCATCGCGTGTGACGCAACCATCGTGATGAAGGTCGTCCACAGTGACGGGGCCTTTGCCCACGCACGCCACAGCCACGACGTTGAGGGGGTGGAAGGGGCCGGCACACAGGTCCGCAGTGGTGGCGTGGACGGCTTCGTCGGGTCCGCCCAAGGCTTCCAGCACATGAACTTCGCTATCGCCGTAGCCTGCGCCAGCAAGGGCCGCTGCAATGGCCGCCGGTGCGTCTGCGTCACGCGTCAGAGCGATGATGCGCTGGCCGGGCTTGGCGTGAAGGAGAATGTCCCGGGCGGGCAAGGTGTGGAGCGACACAGTCTCCACCGTCTCCAGTGGCCAGCGCATGGCCGCCGCGGCAAGGGAAAAGGCCGAGGGCGCGGGGTGAATGGTCATCTCTGAAGGGGCGAGTTGGCGCAGGAAGGTTGCGGCAATCCCGTGGTGCAAAGGGTCGCCCGAGGCAAGGACCGTCGTCGGCCTGCCGCGGCGAGCGAGCACCGCCTCAATGCCGTCCTGGAAAGGTCTTGGCCACGGCGCCCGTTTGCCTTCAGGCACCCCTGCCGCCGCAAGGAGCCGCGCGGCCCCGAAGACGTGATCGGCAGCCAGCACGTCGGCCGGGGCGGTGGGGGCAAGGGCGCCAGAAGGCAGGCACCCCACCACCGTCAACCACGGCGGGCCATCCTGCGCGCCCCGCACGGTCCCTGCCACTAAAGACGGCCGCCGGCAACGGCAGCGTTGAGGGCTGCCCCCGCCATTGCACTGCCGCCGCGCCGGCCTTTCAGCGTGACGAACGGGCACGGCGGCGGCGCGGCAACAAGGGCAGCCTTTGATTCCGCAGCCCCCACAAACCCCACCGGAAAGGCAAAGACCGCCGCTGGCCGCGCCCCGTCCCGCATCAGCGCCAAGAGCTCAAACAGCGCTGTGGGGGCATTGCCGATCACCACAATCGCACCGTCGAGCGCCCCTGCGGCACGGCGGATGGCAATGGCCGAGCGCGTGGTGGACCCCGCTTTCGCCTCCTCTGCCACACCGTCATCGCCCAAGTGGCAGACCACCCGGTCGGCAGGAACGAAGCGGGTGGAGATGGCGTGCCGCGTCATCTGTGCATCGACTATGACGGGAGCGCCATTCTGGAGCGCCTGGCTGGCCGCCTCCACCACCGACCCTGAAAACATAAGGTCAGGCAGGATGGACGTGTCCCCCGCCGCATGGGCAATCCGCGCTGCCACGGGCGCGTTGTCGTCGAACGCGTCAAGGTCGGCTTCCTGGTGGATGATGGCGAAGGAGCGCTCGGTGATGGCGGCAGGATCGCGCAGATAGTCGAACGCTGCACCCGACACCACCGACACGGGCCCCATAGGGTGGGCCTCATGCGGATAGTGGTGGTGATGATGATGGCCGCCACCCTGCGTGTGCCCATGACCATGGTGTTGGTGGTCATAGTCGTGGTGATGGCTGTGGTCGTGGCCGTGACCATGGTGGTGGTCCTGGCGCAGCACACGGCAGGCGCCTGTACAAAAGTCCCCGCAAAGGTCGCAATCGGCAACGTTGGAGCCTGGGGCGGAGGCGCCCATCCCTTCCACGTGATGGTGATGGCTTTCCTGCGCGGCGCCCACCTCGGCCTCAAACCCCAGAACCTGCGTGCGGTATTTGCACACGCCGCAGTTCATCACCGCCTTGCCGTCAAGGATCTCCCTCACCCGCTCCTCGAACGTGTCGATCACCTGGGGGTGGTCGCCCAGATAGGCCGCCTTCGCAAAGGCGATGTCAGGATGGCGCTCGGCCGCACGATCGGTAAAGCCGTAAATTCTGTCGATCAAAATTCCGGAAAACAGGAAGTACGGAAACACGATCACCCGGCGGAAGCCGAGCCGCGACACCGTTTCAAGACACGGCTCCACCAGGGGAAAGGTGACGCCGGAGTACCCCACTTCGCACCAGCCAAAGCCGAAACCCTCCCACAGCATGCGCGCCACTTTGGCAACGTTTGCGTTGGCATCGGGGTCGGACGCGCCGCGCCCCACCACTACCAGACAGGTCTCCGATGCGGGCGCAGGACCGAGCCTTTCATCAAGCTCAAGGGCGGCCGCGCGCACCCTGTCGCCCGCGGCCCGCAGCATTTTGGCGTCCACCCCAAGGTCGCGCCCATAGTCGATGGCGATCTGATGCTTGGCGGCGTAGGTGTTCAGAACGCTCGGAATGTCGTTCTTGGCGTGGGAGGCGGCAAACAGCATGCCCGGCACGGCAAGAATGCGCTCCGCCCCTTGCGTGCGTAATTTGTCCAGCCCATCGCGGATGACGGGGTCGGCAAACTCAAGATAGCCGTATTCCACCGGCCACTCCTCAAAGCGCGGCCTTAGCGCCTCCGCCAACGTTGCGAACTCGGCCACCGCACTTTTGGAGCGCGAACCGTGGCCGCACACCATCACACCGATGCGCTCAGCCATGGGCGCACCCCCATCCGCAAACGCGCACTGGATTGTGGCGGCGATGAGCATCGACGGTTCGGCGAAGGTTCATGTCGTCTCCTCTAAGCGAGCGGCACGCAGGCAGGAGACGTCGTGCGACCGTTTCGATCGCCGGCAGCCACGGCGTTGGCCCCCGATTTGGGTCGGCCGCACCGCGATCGCTTTCAGTTCCTGCAGGAACGCTGCGTGGGACTGGCGTATCAGCCGGCGCGCCCGGCCACAAGCCGCCTCAGGCGCGGCACAGAGGGAATAAAGGGGCGGGAATTTGCGTTTCCGCAAACGACTGACTACCACACCTCGCTGACGCGATTGAGAGGGGCCTATGTTCAAGCCGATAGCCATTGCCGGTCTCTTGGCCGTGACCACCGCCGCCGCGCCAAGCGTTGTGGCCGCCGTTGAGGGCGAACAACGCGAAATCCCCAGTATGGCGGGGAGCTGGACGGGCACGGGCTTCGTTCAAAAGGACGAGACCTCAAAGCCCATGAAGGTGCGCTGCCAGGTGGAAGGCCTGCATGCCGGCAACGAGATCGGCTTTGAAGGCGTGTGCCGGGCGATGATGATCTTCCGCCGCCCCATCGGCGCCAAGCTGATCCAGGAAGGAGACCGTCTGACCGGCACCTACACAGGTTCAGACCTTGGCGTGGCCGATCTTGACGGGGCGCTGGAGGAGGGCCGCACCGCCGTCCTCACCATGACCTTCCCCCGCGAGATCCACGGGGACGCCGAGGCGGTGATGACCATTCACCGGCCGAGCGATGAAGAATTCACCATCACCACGACGGACATCATGTCCACGGGTGAGGAGTTGACCACCTCGCAAATCACCTTCGCCCGTAAATAGGCGGGCGCTTCAAAACCCTCCACTCAGCAGCAAGATGACGATGAGGGCACCGATGGCAGCAAGCACCCAGCGCATCGGGCTTTGTCCACCATCGGCCTCGCCGCTGACCTGCACAGGCGCATCACGGCTTGCCTGGCCGAAAGAGGCTGTGCCTGTTGTGATGGTCTCAAGGGTGCGTGAAGGGGTTCGGGGCATGCGCTCCGCCAACTCCTCCTCGCGCACGGGGACGTCAGCGACTGCCCCTTCCGTGTACGAGGCGGCAGGCACCTTTGCCGCGGGCTGCGGCGCGACAGGGGCATCCTTGGCCCCCTCGCCAGCTGCCACGGGTGTCTCGTTGCCCGCCGCAGGAGCATCCGCCTGCGCGGGTGCATCGACGGGTGTGGTCGCCTCCGCTGGCAACGGGGCATCGGCTGGCGCATCCGCTTGGGGCGCTGCGGCCCTCGCATCACGCGCGCCAAGACTTTCGATCATGGACGGGGCGTCGACGCTCTCCACCAAGAGCTGGAGGCGCGAGAAAAACTCGTTGGCCAGCGTGCGGGCCGTGGTGGCGACAATGCGCTCATCAAGGTCCGCCAGCTCGCCTTCGGTTTCGGCGGTCAGGTGGTAGGCAAGGTTGGTGGTCCCCTCGTCGATGGCCGCAAGGGCCACATGGGCGCGGCCGCGCGCCTTGCCCACAACACCGCCATCGGCCTCGCCGATAAGGGTGTAGCCGGACGGGCGGTCCACATTGTCCACCGCTATGGTGCCGGCAAAGGTGCTGCGCAAAGGCCCCACCTTCAGAGCGACCGTCATCGCGTACCGGGAGTCCGATTCCTTGTGGAGGGATTGGCAGCCTGGGATCGCCTGACGAAGAATGGCAGGATCGTTCAGCGCATCGAAGACATGTTCGGGCGGCGCATTAATCACCTTCTCGGCGGTCAGATCCAAGGCGTCCCCCACACCAGCACCATCACAACGGTCGCAACACATGAATGAGAACGACGCCATGACGGACGGCCGATCCACGAGGGCGCCCATTCGCCCACTCCGCCCCACAGGGCCATCGACCACGCCCCGCCACGATGGCGCCGCTCCGTACGGTCACACAAGGCTATGACGCCAGTGCCGTCAAGCTCATGCCCCATCTGCGGCGCGTCCGACTTCGGCCCCGGCCCCAAGGGGCGCAGCGCACCTGGCGGGGCAATGCCGCGCTGCCATGGCTGTGGATCGCTGGAGCGTCACCGCGCCTTTCGCGTGGTGCTGAACGCCATCGCGCCCGTGTTCGCCACGCGGCCGGTGCTGCAGTTCAGCGCCGACCTTGCAGCCCCGCGACACGAGTTCGGCTCGTTCGAGGTGTCGGAGTTTGGCACCGACACTCACCTCGACATGGCCGACATCGAAAAGGCCGACGGCGCGTACGGCCTCGTCATCGCCAACCACGTGCTTGAACATGTGGCTGACGACCTTGCCGCCATCGGCGAACTGGACAGGATCACCGCCCTTGGCGGCGCGGTCTTCCTGTCGGTGCCTGACTTATTGCGTGTGGAAAAGACCATCGAGTACGGCCGCGCGCGCGACGACAAGCACGGCCACTACCGCCTCTATGGGCCCGATATCGTTGAGCGCTGGCGCGAAGGCGCGCCCCTTTGGCACGGCATCGGCATGGTCGCATACGACCCTGTGACAGGGGCGGAGGACCGCGCGACGCTCCTATCGCGCGATCCCATTCTCTTGGCGGATCTGACGCGCCTCCTTCAGGCAGCGGCGGTCAATCCCTTCAATGCATTCCTCTGACGCGTAAGGCTGCGCTCAGCTCTTGGGGGCAGCGCCTGTGTCGAACTTGGGGATCGCCATGTCGGAGGCAGGGTCCTCTTCAATGCCGGTCCAGTTGTTGTCGGCGGTGACGATGTTGCCGGAGATGTCCTCTTCCCAGAAACCCACCACGTTGGGGGTGATGTTCAGGTAGAGCTTGCCGTCCACGATGCGCCACAGGTCGGGGTTGCCGGGCACCTTGCCACCTTTGGCAACGCCATAAGCGCAGTGACCGTCAAATTGTGGCGCATACTTGTCGGGGTCGGCCTGGAACTTCGCCAGATTTTCGGCATTGGCGAAGGCAAACGTGGCGCCGTTAAACTCGGCGGTGAACGCTTCCGACCCCGGCACGGCCGCAGGCTGGGGCGATCCCACAGGGGCCTGCTCCATATCGAAATAGGCAACGACATCGTAGCCTGAGTTGGCAAAGCCGGTGTCGTTGACGTATTGCGGGCCGGCAAAAGCGCCCGTGGTCAGGGCGATGGAAGCGGCGGCAGCCAAGAGAGTGCGTTTCAGCATCGAGGGGTCCTTGGATCTTTTGGGTCACGGTCCGTCGTGATGAGGCAAGACTTAAGGTCGCGGAGGCGACTGTGCCCGTCACGGCCGTTCACCTTTTCGCGCGGGAGCGTTAGACTCTTGGCTTTGCCGAAGCCATGTGTGTGGCGCACCCATGGCCACGGAGGGGCCTGCCATGCTGAATTCACTGTCGGACTGGTTTCATAAGCTGTCTCAAGCGGGCTGCGGCGATGAGCCCATCGCTGGGGGCGACCCGCGTCTGTCGGTCGCCGCCATCCTGGTTCACATCGTCGCTGTGGACGGCGTCGTCACCGATGACGAGAAGCGTCGCCTGCGCGAAGTGCTCAGTTCGCACTACGGCCTTGATGCCCGCGAGACCGAGCGTTTGCTGGAAGAGGCGCGCAAGCGGGACGAAGACGCTGTGGACCTTTACGGCTTCACATCCGTCCTCAAGCGCGAACTGAGCGAAGACGAGCGCCGCGAGGTGGTCGAACTGATGTGGGAGATGGTCATCGCCGACGGCAAGATCTCCGAGTTCGAGGACAATGTGGTCTGGCGCGTTGCCGAGTTGATTGGCGTGTCCACCCGCGACCGCGTCCTCATCAAGCAGGCGGTGGAGGCGAAGACCACCCCTTAGCCGAACGCCGATCCCCCACCCACAACCGGGTCTGCCCTGTGGCATCGGCAGACCCGGTCTGATACTTTTTGCGCCATGGATGCATTTTCATCAGCCCGATCCGAGGTGAGCGATCACGAGGGTGATCCTCGCCCGATGCTCATCGTGTTGCATCAGGCCAACTCCACCTCGGGCCGGGTGGGGCAGATGCTAAAGGAACGGGGCTACAGGCTCGATGTGCGGCGGCCTGCGTTGGGCGACACACTGCCCCACACCACGCAAGCCCACAGCGGCGTCGTCATCTTCGGCGGCCCGATGAGCGCCAACGATTCCGACGCCTACATCAAGCGCGAGATCGACTTCATCGAGACACCCTTGCGCGAGAACACGCCCTTTTTCGGCATTTGCCTTGGGGCACAAATGCTCGCCAAGACCATTGGCGGCAGCGTTGCGCCCCACCCCGGCGGGCGGGTGGAAATCGGCTATTACGATCTGATGCCCACCGACGCCGGCCGCGCGGTGATGGATTGGCCCCACAAGGTCTACCAGTGGCACAGGGAGGGCTTTTCCGTCCCCCACGGCACGCCGCTTCTGGCCAAAGGGCACGATTATGAAGAGCAGGCGTTTCGCGTCGGGCAGAATGCTTACGGCGTCCAGTTCCACCCCGAGATCACACTTGCCATGCTCTACCGGTGGACCACCCGCGCTCACGAGCGCATGAAGCTCCCCGGCGCCCGCAACCGCCGCGACCATTTTGCCGGCCGCGCCATCTATGACGGCCCTTTGAGGGAGTGGTTGTCGCGCTTTCTCGACCTATGGCTTGCCAGCATCAGCAAGCAAGATCCTGATGCTGCTGCTGCTGCTGCTGCTACTGCTGCTACTACCTCTTTCATATCAGTGCCAGCTTGTTGTTGGCACTTATGAGTTCATAGGTGAGGGTAGGTTGTTGAGTCAGGAGGAGGAGGAGGAGGTGGGGG
>JBCDCF010000135.1:0-8156 GCA_039182345.1 Pseudomonadota bacterium | reverse complement strand
TCAATCACGCTCGGCGTTTCCTCAGGCGCCACGGCCTCCACGAAGGGTTTGCGCCGCGGCAGGGGGAACCATCCGTCAGGGCGCGTGATCAATCCCATCTCGTCCTGGGCGAAGCTGCTTGTGTCAAAGCCGGCAGGCGGTGCCACCGAGGTGGTGAGGGCGCAGTCTTTCAGCCACACGTCATAGACCGGATGGTCCACCGCATTCAGCCCAGGGCTTGCGGCGAACATCCAGCCTGTGAAAATGCGTCTGATGCGCGCGTCTAAGGTGATCTCATCCACCTCGGCAAACACCATGGTGTTGGGTTCTTCGGTGGGCGGCTGGGTCTGGCAGGTGCGCGGAGTGACCTGGAGCGCACCAAACTGCACGGTCTCGTTGATGTAGACGTCGAACGAAATGATCCGACCGGTCACCTTGTCGAGGCCTGAGAACACCGCGACTGGGTTCTCGATGGGCTCAGCCCTCGCCGACCCGAGCGCCAGGAGACCCATCACCGCTACTACGCCTACTCGAACCATCGCACCGTCAGCCCCCAGCACCAAGGACCTTGCGCACGCAACGCTCGACTGGACACCAGTCGGGCGGTCGGCCATGACGCCAACATTTGCACACGGCCCATGGGGCCACGACAGCCGCTAGAGCCCGCCGCCGTGGGCGCGGTTCGATCCTCAGATACCTCTTCCAATCAAATGACCGCTTACGCAAGCCGTGCGGCAAAGCGGATGCGCACATAGTCCGCCGTCCACTGGCCGGCCCGGTCGCGAAGTTGGGGCGACAACAGTGCCTCCAACTCACTCATCAAGTGGTCCGCCCGGCTGCCGGCAGCGTCGAAGAACGGCGCGCGGAACGTCTCGATCCAGCTTGTCAGCCCCCGCGGCAGGTGGGTGGGACGATGGAACATCTCGATCCTGTCCACCGTAAACCCTCCCGCCTCGAGCATCCCGCGATACTCGTCGGCCGTCGGAAAAAACCAAGGATCGGCAAGGGTATCGTCAATGCCGTGCTTGTCGGCGAGGGCCCTCAGCGCGGTCCTGATTGCGGCGACATTGCCGTGCCCGCCGAATTCGGCAACAAAACGTCCACCGGGTTTCAGCGCCCGTTCAACGCCTTTGATGACAGCCTCGCCATCGGTCATCCAATGGAGCGCGGCGTTGCTGAAGATGGCATCGAACTCTTTGGAAAAATTCAGCGCCTGTCCGTCCACCTGGCGTGCATCGAGCCCGCGGGCCCGCGTCGCCTCGACAAAACTTGCGCTGGCGTCGGCGCCCACCACCTCGGCCCCGGTTTCGCCAATCTTCTGCGTGAGAGCGCCGTCGCCGCAGCCAAGGTCGAGGATCCGCTCACCCGGCTTGGGGTCCAACCACTCCACAACGCCGACGCCAAGGTCGGACACAAACCGTGCGTTGCGAGAATAGACTTCCGCCGACCAGACCTGTTCGCTCACAGCGTTCTCCACTCCGTCACCGACCACAACCTCGCGGCAAGGCATGCGGCAAATCCTGCCGCACGCCCACCCTCACCTTAGGCGGCAGGGTTCAGCCGCCCCAGTGCCGCCACCAGCTTGTCGCGGCGCGCCATGGCATCCTCGCGCTTCTGGCGCTGTTCTTCCACCGTTTCGGCCTCGGCCTTTTCCAAGAATCTCGGGTTGGACAGGCGTCCTTCGATCTTCTCGATGTCCTTGTCGAGGCGCGTCAGCTCCTTGGTGAGGCGGGCTCGCTCGGCGCCAAGGTCCACAAGCCCTTCAAGGGGCAGGCACACCACAACGTCCCCCACAACGGTCTGCGCGGAGTTGGGCGGCGCCACCTCGTCGGCCCAGACGGAGGAGGCCCGTGCCAGGCGGCGAATGGCAGGCTCGTGCTCAGCAATCCACCCCTCGTGCTTGGCCGTCCCGCCGACAACGACGATGGGTGCTTCCATGGCCGCCGGCACATTGGTCTCAGCGCGCACGGAGCGCACGTTCGCCACAAGATCCACCACGAAGTTGATCTCATCGGCCGCGTCCGCGTCCTCCATCACGCTTTGCGGCCAGCTTGCGTGGATCAGAAGTGTCTCCCGTGTGACCTTGGAACGCTCCGCCGTCACCGCCCAAAGCTCCTCGGTCAGGAAGGGCATGAAGGGGTGGAGGATTTTCAGGATCTGATCGATGACGTAGGCCGTCGTCTTCTGCAGCTCGGCCTTTTCCGGCGTGTCGCCGGCAATCAACACCGGCTTGGCAAGCTCCAAGTACCAGTCGCAGAAGGTGTTCCAGGTGAAGCGGTAGATGGCCGCGGCAGCATCGTTGAAGCGGAAGCTGTCCAGCGCCTCTTCCACTTCGCCAGCGGTCCTGTGCGCTTCGGTGATGATCCAGCGGGCAAGCCGCGCGTCCACCGCCGAAGGATCGAATGCAGGGTCAATCCGGCATTCGTTCATGTCGGCAAAGCGCGTTGCATTCCAGAGCTTGGTGGCAAAGTTGCGGTAGCCCTGGACCCGTGCCTTTGCGATCTTCACGTCGCGGCCTTGGGCGGCCATGGCGGCCAGCGTAAAACGCAAGGCGTCCGCGCCGAAGGCATCCATCAGCTCCAGCGGGTCGACCACGTTGCCTTTGGACTTGCTCATCTTCGCGCCGTGCTCATCGCGCACGAGGGCGTGGATGTAGACCGTGTGGAACGGCTCGCGGTTGAGGAAGTGCATCCCCATCATCATCATCCTGGCGACCCAGAAGAAGATGATGTCAAAGCCCGTCGACAACACCGAGGTGGGGTAGTAGCGGCGCAGCTCCGGCGTCCGCTCAGGCCAGCCGAGCGTCGAGAACGGCCAAAGCGCTGAGGAAAACCACGTGTCCAGAACATCTTCGTCCCGATAAAGGAGACACGGGCCGTCTTCATCCTCGCGCGCCCAGGCCGCCAACGCCTCGTCCCGCTCCGCAATGGCCACCTCGCGGCCATAGTGCAGCCCGGCTGACTTCAGCGTCTCTTCTTCCGTGCGCTCCACGAAGATCTTGCCATCGGGCCCATACCAGGCGGGGATTTGATGGCCCCACCACAGCTGGCGCGAGATACACCAGGGTTGGATGTTCTCCATCCAATCGAAGTACGTGCGAGACCATGTGGACGGGACAAACAGTGTCTTGCCCTCCCGCACGGCCTCCATGGCAGGCGCTGCAAGACGCTTGGCATTCACGTACCATTGGTCGGTCAGAAGAGGTTCAATGGCAACGCTGCTGCGATCGCCATAGGGCACCTGGTGAACATTGGGCTCGATGGTCTCGATGTAGCCGCCCCCAGTCATGCGGCGCACAATTTCCTCGCGCGCGGCAAACCTGTCGCGGCCGTCAACGGCGTCGATCAGCTCACCCACCGCGCCAGCATCGATCCCTTCAAGGAACGCGTCGTTCCCCTTCAGCTGGACCGCAGCAGTCTCGTCGAAAATGTTGATCAGCGTCAGCTTGTGTCGCTTGCCCACCTCAAAGTCATTGAAGTCGTGGGCAGGGGTGATCTTCACCGCCCCCGATCCCTTCTCAGGGTCAGAATACGTGTCGGCCACAATCTGGATGCGCCGCCCCACCAAAGGCAAAACCGCGTCACGCCCCACAAGGTGCTGGAAGCGCTCATCATCTGGATGAACGGCCACGGCAACGTCGCCCAGCATCGTCTCAGGCCGTGTGGTCGCGACGATGATGTAGGTGGACGGATCGTCAGGGTTGAACGCAGCGTCCGCAAGGGGATAGCGGAAGTGAACCAACTCCCCCTTCACCTCGCGCGATTCCACCTCGAGGTCGGAAATCGCCGTCAGAAGCTTGGGATCCCAGTTCACAAGGCGCTTGTCGCGGTAGATCAGCCCCTGCTTGTGCAGCCGCACAAAGACCGACAGGACGGCATCGGACAGGCCATCGTCCATGGTGAAGCGCTCGCGCGACCAATCGCACGAGGCTCCCAACCGATCGAGCTGGGACTTGATGGTGCCGCCGGATTCTTCACGCCACTGCCAGACCCGCTCCAGGAAAGCGGCCCGCCCCATGTCACGGCGGCTCGGCTCGCCGGCCTCGGCCAGTTGCCGCTCCACCACCATTTGCGTGGCGATCCCCGCATGGTCGGTGCCCGGCTGCCACAACACGTCCTTGCCGCGCAGCCGTTCAAACCGCACCAGAACGTCCTGGAGCGTGTTGTTGAGCGCATGGCCCATATGCAGCGAGCCCGTCACGTTCGGTGGCGGGATCACAATGCAATACGGCTCGGCATTGCGTTCAGCTCCGGCTCCGGCCCTGAACGCGTCGGCGTTGCTCCAAACGTCACGGATTCGCGGCTCCACGAGGGCCGCGTCATAGGTCTTCTCAAACATGGCTAATCACCCTTGCCGGGTGTGCCTAAGGCGGAGGGCTGCCCAAGGTCAATGTCGCGGCGACAATCTCGTCAGATCAACCGCTCCCAACGGCCGTCTGCCGTGCGACATGCGGTCGCCCGGCCCAAGAGGCGCTCGGCATCACGCTCGGCCACGTGCACCACATCCCGGCAGGTCTTAGCGTTGACCATGTACACCGGTCCGGGGGTTACCCGGCCTGTGGTGCCTTTCCACTCCCAGGTGACAGGCTGGCCAGAGCGCGGGCTGTTCAAGGCGTTGATCTGTGCTGTGAACACCACGTCCTCAGCCCCCTCACCCACTTTGGACAGGAAGGGCTTGGGCACAAAAGCGTCTTTGGTCGCCACCAGATCGTGACTGGCCACAAGCTGCCCGTCGCCCTTGGTGCCAAGGCCGAGGGCACTGCACCCAGCAAGCACAGCGCAACAGGCAAACGCCATCAGTCCCGCAGCAGGCTTCAACGCCGCACCCATGATTGACAACAACCCCTACAACACTCCTGCATCAGACTGAACAAAGCGTCAACATTCACAGTTACGCTCTGGGCAGCCTCACCACGGCCAACAATCCCCCAAGCTCCGATCGCGCCAGCGAAAACTCGCCGCCATAAAGCTCCACCAGCTCAAAAACGATGGACAGACCCAGCCCACTTCCAGGCTTCGACTGATCCAGCCGTTTCCCCCGAGACATCACGTCACCGCACTGGGCTTCCGACAATCCAGGCCCATCATCGCCGATGCTGATGGTGAGGTATCGCGGGTTGTCCGCATCCTTGGCCTTCAAATCGATCACAACCTGGCGCCCTGCCCACTTCAAGGCGTTGTCCACAAGATTTCCGACGATTTCCTCAAAATCCTGCCGTTCGCCGTAAAACTTCACAGGGCCGTCGTTGTCGAAATGGACGGTGATTCCCCGCCGTTCCCCCAACCGCGCCATGGCTCTGTGAAGCCGCTCCAGCGCAGGCACCACATCCGTGACGGACCCCACCATACGGTCCTTCGCGGCCATCTGCGCGCGCTCAAGATAATAGCGCACCTGGCTCTGCATGATCTGTGTCTGTTCGGTCACAGATTTGGCTATGGGAGAGGTGTCGTTGGCCGCATCATTGATCAGGACGCTGAGGGGCGTCTTCAGCGCATGCGCCAAGTTGCCCACATGCTGGCGGGCCCGTGCAAGTGTTGCCTGGTTGGCGTCAATCAACGCATTCAACGCCTGCGCCACAGGGGCGATTTCCGACGGCAACCGCTCGCTCACATGCTGCGCACGCCCCTCCTGCACCGCCTGCAACTCCCGCCCCAACTGCTTTAGGGGCCGCAAACTGGTGCGCCACTGGACAAACGTTGCCGCAATCAAGATCGCTGCGAAAAGGCCCAGATAGATGGCAAGTTGGGTGGCAAAGCGCGCGGTATCTTGGTCAATGGTCTCAGCGCTCGCGGCCACCACCACCACGTACCACTGGCTGTCCTCAAAGGCGACGCGCCGGGCCACGAGACGCAACTCTTCGCCAGACGGCCCCGTCGCACTGGTGCGCTCCAGCCGTCCAGGCGGCAGGGACAAGAGACCGTCAGGCGTCGTCAGGCGGTCGCCACCAAGGGAATCAGAGGCAAGCACCACATTGCCCGAGGTGCGGGCGATCACCACCCAGTACCAGCCCGAAAACGGCTGGTCGAAACGCGGCTCTTGGATGTCGACCATCGCGTCAGGCAAAGACGCCTGATCCTCCGCCGCAATGGTCCCAATCAAATCAGAAAGATAAACGCCCAGCGTATCGTCAAACCGCGCCTCGATGGTCTGCCGGAACGCGGACGCCAACACCAACCCTGTGGCCACGAGCGCAAAGGCGCTCCAGGCCAAAGACGTCAATAACAGTCTGGCCGAGAGTGACTTAAGTCGCATGATCGGGCGGGCATGCGCGGTAGCCAAGGCCCCGCACCGTCTCAATCACGTCCACCTTCAGCTTCTTGCGCAAGCGCCCGATGAACACCTCGATAGTGTTGGAATCGCGATCAAAATCCTGATCGTAGAGGTGTTCAGTCAGCTCCGTGCGCGACACGATCCGCCCTTGGTGCAGCATTAGATAGGCAAGCACCCTGTACTCGTGGGAGGTGAGGCGAATGGGGTTGCCATCCACCATCACACGGCTTGCCCGCGCATCAAGGTGGACTGGGCCGCAGTGGAAGTCGTTGGTGGCATTGCCTGCGGAGCGGCGGATGAGGGCCCGCACCCGCGCCAAGATCTCCTCCATGTGGAAGGGCTTTGACACATAGTCGTCAGCCCCTGCATCGATGCCGGCCACCTTGTCGCTCCACCGGTCGCGCGCGGTCAGAACCAGGACAGGCATGGTTCTGTTGCCCTCACGCCACCGTTCCAGCATCGTGATGCCGTCCATGTTCGGCAGACCAAGGTCCAAGATCACCGCATCGTAGGGCTCAGTGTCGCCAAGATGGTGACCTTCTTCACCGTCGAGAGCGGCATCCACCACGTAACCTGCGGCACGGAATGCTTCGGTCAGTTGCCGATTGAGATCCCGATCGTCCTCAACAACCAATAGCCTCATCGCTTGCTCCTTGATCCCCTCAACGCAACACTTGACCGGTCTGGGCATCCACGACCCGTCCGAAAACGCGCCCGTCATGCCCTAGGATCGTGACCTGCCAAACCAGTCCGCCACCGCCGTGGCAAAGTTCAAGTCGCAGAACTTTTCCACCGAGGCGCCGGCGAAGCGGGCCCAGCCGAACCACACGGCCGGACTCAATCATCGCCCGCCGCTCAGAACGCGGCAGACATGACTGCTGCGCGTCCGCTGTCGGCATAGGCGCCGGCGGAAGAAACGCGACAAGACAAAAAAGGACCAGGCGCAGGCACGCACGCATTCCTGCGCGGTACGAAAATCTCACTGAATCGCGCGTGAACGCATGGCCACGCCACCCCTGGTACGGAACGCCACTCACACCCCATATTGCCGGATTGCCACGCAATTACCCCTTGGCGCGTGCACACAATTCCCGCCAAGCCGCATTGTGGCCACGCACCTGATGCACCGTCTCCACAGTGTCGCCCCGTGACCAGCCGATCGGACCGAAGGCGCGGCAGGAGGTATCAGTCCCGACGGAAGCCGTCGTCTGGCACGCCGTCAGCGTGACGAGCGCCGTCATTGCCAGCACGGCCGCGATGATCGGCTTGCCGGCGCGCACGGTTTGCCGCGGCCACACGGTCATCTTCCACCTCCAGTCTTTGGATCTCTCGTTCGGCAAGGCGCCTTGCGATGCGCTCTTGCGCGGCGGCGGCCTCAACCCAGAGGCCAGCGTGGTAGGCGGGGGCCGCCACAAGCAGCCCACCAACGGCGGCGCCGACAAAGCCCTGCCATCCAATCAAGGACACAAGGCGCAATAGCAGACTCACACAAGGTCCTCCCCCGCAGCGCCTTCGGCCCGTCGCATGGCAAAGCGCCACAACACCACGCCGCCCACCGCCACGAGCACCAGAAGCATCAATGACAGGCCGATCACCGTGCCGTCGTTTAGGAGTTGGATTTGCCTGGCCGCCTGGACACCGGTGGTCACCGTCGCCCCAACGGTCACAGCTGCGCCTGCGCCGGCGATAGGGGCAGCGGCGCGGCGGGCCGATGTACGCCTGTCATCGCGCACCTGACGGGCCGCAACGGCAGCACCAAGGGCCGACAGCACCGCCGCATCGGCCACACCGTCGGCGGCAAGGCCCCGGCGTTCTTCAAAGCGGCGCACGGCATCTTCCGTGCGCCCGCCATAGACCCCGTCGACCCTCAGCCCATAGTTCAGAACGTTGAGATCGCGCTGCAGCGC
>JBCDCF010000134.1:0-8163 GCA_039182345.1 Pseudomonadota bacterium | reverse complement strand
GCGCGATGCCGCCGGCCGCGGCCTGTCCGTTGTCTTGTGCGAAAAGGGCGACCTTGCCGAAGGCACCTCCTCGCGCTCGGGCAAATACATCCACGGGGGTCTGCGTTACTTAGAGTACTATGAGTTTCGCCTGGTTCGCGAAGCACTCATTGAACGGGAGGTGGTGCTCTCCGTCGCCCCGCACCTGACACGACCCCTGCGCCTCGTGCTCATCCACAGCCCGCAGCAACGGCCGCGCTGGCTGATCCGCCTTGGCCTGCTCCTTTACGACAATCTTGGTGGCCGCAAGCGCATCCCCGCCACCAAGGCCGTGGATCTGAAGCGCTCCGCCGATGGGGCCATGGTGCGCGACACCTTCACCAACGCCTTCGCCTACTATGACGTGTGGGTGGACGACGCGCGCCTCGTCATTCTCAACGCCCTCGATGCCGCACGGCGCGGGGCGGAGGTGTTGACGCGCACCGCCTGCGTCTCCGCAAGGCGTGAGGATGGGCTCTGGCGCGCTGTCCTGCGCGACACCCGCACCGGCGAGGACCGCACGGTCCATGCCCGCGCCATCGTCAACACGGCAGGCCCTTGGGTGGAGGAGGTGCTCGGCAACGTTGCCGGCGTGAACACCCAAAAGCACGTGCGCCTCGTCAAAGGAAGCCACATCATCAACAAGCGCTGGTGGGAGGGGGACCATGGCTATGTCCTCCAGGCGCGGGACAAGCGGCTCATCTTCGTCAACCCTTACTTCGATGATCTTGCCCTCATCGGCACCACCGACATCCCTTACCACGACCGCCCAGAAGACGTTGCCATCGACGACGACGAAATCACCTATCTCCTTGAGATCTTGAACGATCACTTCAAGATCTCCCTCACGGAGGCTGACGTGTGCGACACGTATTCGGGCGTCAGGGCGTTGTTTGATGACGATTCGGACAAGGGCGCTTCAGCCGTCACCCGCGACTACACCTTCGAGGTGGACGGCGATGTGGCGGCCAACGGCAGTGGCGGGCGTGCACCGATCCTCTCAGCCTTCGGCGGGAAGATCACCACCTACCGCAAGCTTTCAGAGCATGCGTTGGAAAAGTTCGCCCCCGCGTTTCCAGAGATGGGCGGACCTTGGACGGCCAAGGCACCCTTGCCCGGCGGTGACATCACCGAGGCCATCGCAGACTTTCAGCGCGCCCTCCAGGCCCGCTACAGCTTCCTAAGCGCGCCTCTCGCCCACCACTACGCCATTTGCTACGGCCGCGAGGCGGACACTGTGCTCGCCGGCGCTAAATCTTTGGATGATCTTGGCCGCCACTTCGGTGGTCTCCTTTACGAGCGTGAGGTGCGCCACCTGTGCACCCATGAGTGGGCCGAGAGCGCGGACGACATCCTGCTCCGTCGCACCAAACACGGCCTTTTCCTCAGCAAGGCCGAGACCGCCGCCCTTGCCGATTGGCTCGAACAGGCCGACCTCTGACCAACCGGGCCCGATCCACTCGCTCGCCGCTCGATCTCGGCCAGATCGAGCGAAGAAGACATGTGCCAGACTTGAAGGCGTGCTCTAACGGTCGCTCTCGGCCCAGTTCGGGTTGATCCAAGGCTCGGCATTGTCGGCCGGCAAAGGCGGCTTGCCGAGGATCATGTCGGAGGCCTTTTCGCCCACCATGATGGACGGGGCGTTGAGGTTGCCGTTGGTGATCTGCGGGAAGATGGAGCTGTCGGCCACCCGCAGACCTTCAACCCCAATCACCCGGCACTCGGGGTCCACCACCGCGAGGGGGTCGTCGGCACGGCCCATCCTGCAGGTGCCGCAGGGATGGTAGGCGCTCTCTGCGTGCTCGCGCACAAATGCGTCCACCGCCTCATCGCCCACCACATCGTCCCCAGGCTGGATTTCAGCGCCCCGAAACTCGTCGAACGCTGGTTGCGCAAAGATCTCGCGGGTGATGGCGACAGCACGGCGAAAGTCCACCCAGTCCTGCTCGTGGGACATATAGTTGAACACGATCTTGGGTGCCGCCGCCGGATCGGCCGAAAACAGGGTGACTTCGCCCCGTGAGGGAGAGCGCATCGGCCCCACATGGGCCTGAAATCCATGCCCTTCCGCCGCTGCCTGTCCGTCGTAGCGCACCGCAATGGGCAGAAAGTGGAACTGGATGTCGGGGTAGGGGATGCCCTTGCGCGAACGCACAAAGGCCGCGCTCTCAAACTGATTGGACGCGCCGGGTCCCGTGCGGGTGAACAGCCACTGCGCCCCCACCCACGCTTTGCCGAACAGGTTCCAGTACTTGTATAACGTAATCGGTTGAACGCAGGCCTGCTGGATATAGACCTCAAGATGGTCTTGCAGGTTTTTGCCCACCCCTTGCCGGTCTGCCACAACGTCAATGCCGTGTTCGGCAAGGTGTTCGCCAGGCCCGATGCCAGACAGCATCAACAGCTTTGGTGAGTTGATGGCAGAGGCGGCGACAATCACCTCGCGCCGGGCCGTCACGCTCTTGTCGCCGGCAAGTTCAACGCCTGTGGCGCGACCCTCCTCAAGGACGATTTTCTGGACGAAGCCGCGCACAAGTGTGCAGTTGGGCCGGCGCAGCGCAGGCCTCAGGTACGCATTGGCGCCGGACCAGCGGCGGCCCTGCCACACCGTCTGCTCCATAGGGCCAAAGCCTTCTTGCTGGCGCCCATTGTAGTCGTCCGTTTCCGCGTATCCGGCCTCTACGCCCGCATTGACGAAGGCGTGGAACAAAGGGTTGGAGCGCGGCCCGCGGGTGACGTGGAGGGGTCCGTCCGTGCCGCGCCACTCAGGCTCGCCGCCGTGACCGCCGCTGTGCCAGTTCTCCATGCGTTTGAAGTATGGCAGCACGCTGGCATAGCCCCAGCCTGCAGCGCCTTCCTCCGCCCAGGTGTCAAAGTCCATGGCATGGCCGCGCACATAGACCATGCCGTTGATGGACGATGACCCGCCGATCACCCTGCCACGGGGGCACTGAAGCCGCCTGCCGCCAAGGTGGGGTTCGGGCTCGCTTTCAAACCCCCAATCATAGCGGGACATGTTCATGGGGTAGGAGAGGGCGCCAGGCATTTGGATGAAGGGGCCGGCGTCCGTCCCTCCCTCCTCGATGACGATGACGGAGTGTTGGCCGTCCTCGCTCAGCCTGTAGGCAAGGGCGCACCCTGCCGACCCGGCGCCGACAATTACAAAATCTGCTTCCATGGCTCAGTACGGGCTGTCGACAGGGCCAAGGCCCACATAAACCGTGCGGATTTCGCTGTAGGCATCAAGCGCTGCGGCGGCATTTTCCCGCCCGAAGCCTGACGCTTTGATGCCGCCGAAGGGCATTCCGGCAGGGGTGAGGTTGTAGGTGTTGATCCACGTGGTGCCAGCCTCAAGGGCCGCTGCCACCCTGTGCCCGCGTGCCAGATCCTTGGTGAACACCCCTGCCGCCAAGCCAAATGGTGAGGCATTGGCCCTTGCCACCACTTCGTCTTCGCAAGCAAAGGAAAGGACGGACATGACGGGGCCAAAGATCTCCTCGCCCGCCAGCGTCATGTGGTCCTCAACCCCTGTGAAGACGGCAGGGGTCACCCAAAACCCGCCCGCGTGGCCGTCCACCGTCGGGACGGTGCCGCCTGTCATCAGCCGTGCCCCTTCAGCCCGGCCTTTGTCGATGGCGGCCAAAACCCCTTCTTGCTGACGGGCGCTGATGAGGGGCCCCATCTGAACGCTCTCATCCATCGGGTTGCCGATGACGATGGCCTCCGTACGTGCCACCAGCCGCTCCACGAACGCATCGTGCAGGCCTTCCTGCACAAACACCCGCGTCCCGTTGGAGCAGATCTGACCCGTGGAGTAGAAGTTGCCCAGCATCGCCCCGCCCACAGCATCCTCCAGCGAGGCATCGTCGAAGACAATGAGGGGGGATTTGCCGCCAAGCTCCATGGTGGCCTGACGCAAACCCTTGGCGGCCGCTTCATAAACCTTGCGCCCTGTGGGGACCGAGCCGGTGAGGGAGACTTTCGCCACCCCGTCATGCCCCGCAAGGGCCGATCCCACAGCGCCTGCCCCCTGGACGACGTTGTAAAGCCCTTTGGGCGCTCCCGCCTCCATCAAGATCTCGGCGAGCTTGACGGCCGACAATGGCGTTGTCTCGGACGGCTTGAACACCATCGCATTGCCAGCCGCCAGCGCAGGCGCTGCCTTCCAGGACGCGATCTGGATCGGGTAGTTCCACGCCCCAATCCCCGCGCACACCCCCAAAGGGGCGCGGCGCGTATAGGCAAAGTCACCGCCAAACTCCACCATCTGGCCGGACAGACCGCTGCACAGGCCGCCGAAATACTCCAGCGCCTCGGCGCCTGAGGCGGCATCGGCCACCAGCGTCTCCTGCAAGGGTTTGCCTGTGTCGAGGGTTTCAAGCTCCGACAATGCGCGGTTCCTCTCGCGCATGATGTGGGCCGCTTTGATCAGGACCCTGCCGCGTTCAACCCCTGTGAGCGCTGCCCATTCGGCCTGCGCGCGGGCGGCAGAGGCAACGGCGCTGTCCACCTCCTCAGCACTTGTGGCGTAAAAGGTGGTGATCGTCTCCCCTGTTGCGGGATTGACGAGGTCGATGGCCTCGCCCGAGCCTTTGACATGCACACCGTCGATGACACTGACCGCCTCGGCCTTCACATTGCACTCCGCGTGGGTTGGTGGGTGGGGATCACTGCCGTCAGCGCGCGATCCAGATCGTCTGTGATGATGGCGATGGTCCTTGCCCTGTCGGGCACATCGCCGGGGAGGGCGCAGCGCAGGTACACCCCGTCAATCAGCGCGCCGATGGTGACGGCAACGTCATACGCCTTCGGGCGCGGCAAGAGCTGCCTCAATTCATGCATGAGGTTGGTGTGAAGGCGCTTGCGGTAGACGCGCAAGAGCCGCGCTGTCGGCGGGGAGGTTTGTGCACGCACATAAAACATCAGCCACGCGGCAATCACGTCAGGCTCGAACTGGTCGTCCCCGAAACAGGCATCGATGATGGCTTCAAGGCGCGCCTGAGGGCCCGCCGCATTTTGAAGACGCGAGCGCACGCTCTGCCCGAAGTTGGACAGAATGTGGCGCATGGCGGCCAGAAAAATCTCATCCTTGGAGCCGAAATAGTGGTGCGCCAGCGCTGAAGACACGCCTGCGCGGTTTGCAATCTGACCCACGGTAACATTCAGCGTTCCGGCTTGACCGATCTCGCGAATGGCCGCCTCAACCAGTGCCAGCCGTCGGATCGGTGCCATGCCCTGCCTTGGCATTGTCCCCTCGCTCAATCGCAAAAATTGCAGGACCCGGTTGCGTCCCGGAGCCTATCGTTTTTTATTGACGCGTCAATCAAGTTCAAAAGCGCTTCGTTGCCACCGCCTCGACAGTGCTGCCCCACCAGGAGTGAGCCATGCCGATCCGCACGTCCGCCTTGAGCCTTGCCGCCCTCCTCGCCAGCGCCAGCATCGCGTTTGCCGCGTGCGAGGAAATCAACTTCTCCGATGTGGGGTGGACCGACATCACCGCCACCACGTCCACCACGAAGACGATTCTGGAAGGCCTTGGCTACGAAGTGGACGTGAAGGTCCTGTCCGTGCCTGTCACCTACGCTTCCATGAAGAATGGCGACATCGATGTGTTCCTGGGCAACTGGATGCCCACCATGGAAGCCGACATCAAACCCTATAAGGAAGATGGCAGCGTTGAGACGGTGCGCGCCAACCTTGAAGGCGCCAAATATACGCTGGCCACCAACAAGGCCGGCGCTGATCTAGGCATCAAAGACTTTGGCGACATTGCCAAGCACAAGGACGCCCTTGAGAGCACCATCTACGGCATCGAGCCCGGCAACGACGGCAACCGCTTGATCCTCGACATGATCAGCGCCGACACCTTCGGCCTGTCGGGCTTTGAGGTGGCGGAAAGCTCAGAGCAGGGGATGCTTGCCCAAGTGACCCGCGCCAGCCAGCGCGATGAGCCTGTGGTGTTCCTCGGCTGGGAGCCCCACCCCATGAACGCCAACATCGACATGACCTACCTCACAGGCGGCGATGACGTGTTCGGCCCCAACTTCGGCGGTGCGACGGTGTATACCAACGTGCGCGCAGGCTTTGGCGATGAGTGCCCCAACGTCATGGCGCTCCTTCAAAATCTTGAGTTCACGCTCGCCATGGAAAACGAAATCATGGGTGCGATCTTGAATGACGGGGAGAACCCTGACGATGCTGCCGAAGACTGGCTGCAGGCGAACCCTGGTGTGCTGGATGCCTGGCTTGCCAACGTCACCACGCTGTCCGGCGAGGAGGGCTTGCCCGCGGTGAAGAAGGCGCTCGGCCTTTAAGGGGCGGTCCTGTGGGAGCGCTGACAGCCTATGAGCCAAGTCCGTCGGAGGTGATCTGATGGACTTTCTGACAGAGACAAAGATCCCGGTCGGGAAGGGCGCCAAAGCCGTCTTCGACTGGCTCCAGACCAACGGCGCCTGGTTCTTCGATGGCCTTGCAATGGCCATGGAATGGTTGATCGACGCGCTCCTGTGGGTGCTGCAAACCCCGCCGCCCCTGGTGGTGGTGGCGGTGATCGTCGCGCTCACATGGCTGTTGCACCGCTCCTGGAAGACGCCGCTCTTCGTCCTCCTTGGCTTCCTGTTCATACTCAACCAGGGCTACTGGGAAGAGACGACGGAAAGCCTGACCCTTGTCCTGTCGGCCTGCGCGGTCTGTATGGCGCTTGGGGTGCCCATCGGCATAGCCGCTGCCCACAGGCCCCGCCTTTACCAGGCAATGCGTCCTGTCCTCGACCTCATGCAGACGCTCCCCACATTCGTCTATCTGATCCCCGCCATCGTCTTCTTCGGGATCGGCATGGTGCCTGGGCTGATCGCAACGGTGATCTTCGTGTTGCCGGCGCCCATTCGCCTCACCCATCTTGGGATCTCCTCCACGCCCAAACCGCTCCTTGAAGCGGCGGAGGCGTTCGGGGCCACAGGCAGCCAGATCCTGCGCAAGGTGGAACTTCCTTACGCGCTGCCGCAGATCATGGCGGGGCTGAACCAGACCATCATGCTGTCGCTCTCCATGGTGGTGATTGCCGCCCTCGTGGGGGCGGACGGTCTTGGCGTTCCGGTGGTGCGCGCCCTCAACTCGGTCAACACGGCGCTCGGCTTTGAAAGCGGCATCATCATCGTCGTGGTGGCCATCATGCTGGACAGGATCTTGCGCTTCGGAGGGCGTCAGTCATGAGTGCGGCCGTCGTCTTCGACAGTGTCTCCATCGTGTTCGGCCAAAAGCCCCAAGATGCTCTGCCGCTGATGGACGAGGGGCAATCGCGCGCCGAAGTGCAGGAGGCGACGGGCCAGGTGCTCGGCGTCCACAACTGTTCGCTCACGGTGGAGTCCGGTGAGATCGTCGTCCTCATGGGCCTGTCTGGCTCAGGCAAGTCGACGCTCCTTCGTGCCGTCAACGGCCTCAACCACGTGGTGCGCGGCGCCGTCCTCATCGATGGCGGCGAGGAGATGGTGGACGTCACCAAGGCCAATGCCTCCACCTTGCGCCGTCTGAGGCTGACGCGGGTGGCGATGGTCTTCCAGCAGTTCGGCCTTTTGCCCTGGCGCAATGTGGCCGACAACGTTGCCCTTGGGCTAGAGCTTGGCCACATGTCCGCTTCCAAGCGCCAGGCCTTGGTCAAGGATCAGCTTGAACTGGTGGGCCTGTCGGACTGGGCGGACCGTAAGGTGGCCGAGCTCTCAGGCGGCATGCAGAAGCGCGTCGGCCTTGCCCGCGCGTTCGCCACAGATGCACCCATCCTGTTGATGGACGAGCCGTTTTCCGCCCTCGACCCGCTCATCCGCACACGCCTTCAGGACGAACTCATCCATCTGCAGCAGCGGCTGAAGCGCACCATGGTCTTCGTTAGCCATGACCTCGACGAAGCGTTCAAGCTGGGCGACAGGATCGCCATCATGGAAGGCGGCAGGATTGTCCAGTGCGGCACCCCGCAGGACATCATCCGCTCCCCCGCCAACGACTATGTGGCCGACTTCGTGGCCAACATGAACCCCCTCGGAGTCCTGCGCGCCGAAGACGTGATGGTGGCGGGCGAGGCGTCCGAAGACGCCCCCAAAGTGACCGACGACGCCCCATTGGCGGAGTGCATCGAGGCCCTTGCCACCTCGC
>JBCDCF010000133.1:0-8368 GCA_039182345.1 Pseudomonadota bacterium | reverse complement strand
GAGGCGTTCGGCCCTGTCCTGAAGGAAGGCCTTTACGAGGATGCCGAGCGGCGCGACGAGATCTACGCCCTCTCCCGCTTTGCCACCACCAAGGCACCCGACGGCGGCCGGTCCCTCGCCGACTATGTGAAGGACATGAAGGAGAACCAGACCGCCATTTTCTACGCCGTCGGCGAAGATAAGGAGCGTCTGGCCGCCTCACCCCACCTTGAAGGCTTCGCCGCGCGGGATGTGGAGGTCCTCCTCCTCAGCGATCCTGTGGATGCGTTCTGGGTGCGCACGGCGCTCGGCTACGAGGGCAAGCCCTTCACCTCCGTCACACAAGGCTCCGCCGACCTTGACGCCATCGCCAAGTCCGATGCGCAAGAGGAGAGCGAGGACAAGGCAAAGGACAGCGAGATCGCAACCCTTGCCGCCCTCATCAAGCAGGCGCTCGGCGAGGCGGTGTCGGACGTGCGCTCCTCCTCAAGGCTTGCCAAGAGCCCGGCGTGCCTCGTCGCCGCCGACAATGGCTATGACAGGCAGATGGAGCGCATCGTCTCGCGCCACGGCAAGAACGGCTTTGCCAACAAGCCTGTGTTGGAGCTGAACCCTGCGCACCCTCTGATCAAATCCCTTGCCGGCGCAGCCGCTGCCGGTGGCGCGTCGGGGCGCATCAATGATGCCGCCGTTCTTCTGTTGGGATCGGCGGAGATCCTTGAAGGGGAGACCCCGTCGGACCCTGCTGCCTTCAACAAGCGCCTTGTGGATGCCATGGCCTCACTTTACGGCAACGTGCCCTCTGCCTCTGACGAGAGCGCTCCCCAAGAGGAAGCCCCACAACAAGAGGAAGCCCCACAAGAGGCGAGCCCTCAAGCCAACTGATCCCACCGCCCGGATGGTCCGACCGTCCGGGCGGCTTCGCTTCGGGCGAGGTCAAGAGACTATTTCGTTGTTCGACGAAATACGATAATGGCTCCTCTCCAACGGGATTTTGGAGGCGAGCTGATGGCGCGAGCGACGGTTTTGGTTCTTTGCACGGGCAACTCCGCCCGCTCCATCCTCGGCGAGGCGCTGCTGGACGCGGCAGGGTTTGAGGCCCATTCGGCTGGCAGCAGGCCGCGGGGCGATGTTCACCCCATGGCCTTGCGCGTCCTTGCCGAAGAAGGCTTTGCCACCGACCGCTACCGCTCCAAGAGCTGGGACGAGTTCTCTGACGACGCCGAGGATGCCCCCACCTTCGACGTTGTGGTCACCGTGTGCGATTCGGCCGCCGGCGAAACCTGCCCCTTGTGGCACGGCAGCCCCGTCAGAACCCATTGGGGCCTTCCAGACCCCGCCGCGGTGGACGGGAGCGAGGCCTCCGTCCACGCCGCCTTCAAGGACACGTTTCGCGCCCTGAAGCGCCGAGTCGATGCTTTCAAAACCCTCGACCTCGACACCATGGACGCGCGCGACCTGAAAGCAGCGCTCGATGCCATTGGCGCCATGGACGGAGCCCCATGACCCCTTACACACTGCCGCGGCGGCTGGTGGCCGAAGCGCTCGGCACCCTCCTTCTCGTCACCGCCGTTGTGGGCTCAGGCATCATGGCCGAGAGGCTGACACAGGATGTGGCGCTGGCCCTGTTGTGCAACACCATTGCGACAGGGGCGATCCTCGTGGTGCTGATCACCATCTTCGGCCCTGTCTCAGGCGCGCACTTCAACCCTGCCGTCACCCTTGCCATGTGGGTGCGCGGCGCCATTCCGCTGGGCGAGGCGGGATTGTATGTGCCTGCCCAAATCATCGGCGGTGTTGCGGGCAGCCTCGTGGCGCACGCCATGTTCGCGGCCGACATCATCCAGGTGTCGGACACTGTGCGCACAGGCGCCGGCCAGTGGTTTGCCGAAGGGGTGGCAACGTTCGGGCTCCTCGCCGCGATCCTTGGGGGCATAAGGTTCAACGCCGCAGCCATTCCTTGGCTCGTGGGGCTTTACATCACCGCAGCCTATTGGTTCACCGCCTCCACCTCCTTCGCCAACCCCGCGGTCGCCATCGCAAGGGGCTTCACCGACACCTTTTCGGGCATCAGGCCGGAGGATGTGCCCGCCTTCATCCTTGCCCAGTGCGCTGGGAGCCTTTGTGCCGTTTTGCTGTTTGCCTGGCTGTTCGACCCGTCCGCGAGGGGCTTGCGGCAGGCGCTGCGCCAGAAGGTCGACGCTTCGGCCGACTGACTGGGGCGGCCCGACACCACAGCGCACTTTTCGCCAGCGAAAGGCCTTTGCCGAGGCTATAGAGAACGCCAAAGGCTACCACAGGCACGAAGGCGAGGACGAGACATGCCCCCAATCCCCCACCCAGAGAACCGTTTGCGGCAGGTGATTGCCCGCGGTGATACGGCCATCGGCGTGTGGTGCTCCCTCGGCGGACCCCTTGCCACCGAAGTGGTGGCGAGCGCCGGGCCGGACTGGGTGCTGATCGACTGTGAGCACAGCCCCAACCAGCTCCTGTCCATCGTGCCGCAGCTTCAGACCGCGGCGGCCTATCCTGTGGAGGCGGTTGTGCGCCTTCCCTCCCACGACACTGCCGCCATCAAACAGACCATGGATGCCGGCGCCCGCTCTCTCATGTTTCCCAATGTGCGCTCGGCTGAGGAGGCGGCCTCCTTGGTGGCCGCCATGCGCTATGCCCCCAATGGTGTGCGCGGCTTCTCAAGCAGCCACCGCGGCAACCGTTTCGGGCGGATCGACGACTATCACCGCACCGCCCACGAGCATCAGTGGCTCGCCGCGCAAATCGAATGTGCAGACGGGCTCGCCAACGCTGCCGCCATTGCCGCTGTGGACGGGATCGACGCGCTCTTCATCGGCCCTGGCGATCTTTCCGCCAACCTTGGCGCCATGAACAATCCCGGCGCGGACCATGTGCAGGAGGCGATCCAGAAGATCATCGGCGATGCCAAGGCGGCCGGGAAGGCGGCGGGCATCCTTGCCCCCGCCGTGGACGATGCGCGCCGCTACATTGGGTGGGGCTGCAACATGGCGGCTGTCGGCTCCGACCTTTCCATACTGGTGCGCGGGGTGGACCAGCTGGTCGCCACCTTCAAGGACTGACGGGGCGTTCGTGACGGCGCCGCCAGCGCCAGGCAACGCGCGCACGAGTGGGCTTAAGAGCCACTACGACGTCGTCATTGTCGGCGGCGCGGTGATTGGCGCGGCCGTCGCCTACTTCCTGGGGGAGGACCCTGCGTTCGAGGGGTCCATCCTTGTGGTGGAGAGGGACTCGACCTTCGCCCGCGCCTCAACAGCCCTTTCCACAAGCTCCATCCGCCAGCAGTTTTCCAACCCTTTGAACGTAAAAATCTCGCAGTTCGGGATCGAGTTCGTGACAGGGTTTGCCGAGCGCATGGCGCCGTTCTTCGAAGGCGAGCCGCCCCAGGATCTCGGCTTCAAGGAGAACGGCTACCTTTACTGCTGGCCGCCCCATGCGGTGGAGGCGGCGCGCGAAAGGGTGGCGCTCCAGCAAAGCCTTGGCGCGCACACTGTCTTCCTCGCGCCCGAAGATTTGGAGCGGCGCTTCCCTTACCTCAGCGTCGAGGGACTTGGCGGCGCCTCGTTCGGGGAGCGGCGTGAGGGCTGGTTTGATTCCGTCGGGCTGATGCAAGGGCTTCGCCGCGCCGCAAAGCACCATGGCGCCACCCTCCTCGCCGACGAGGTGGTCGGCCTTTCCTTGGCAGGTGACAGGGTGGACAGGGTGCACCTTGCAAGCGGCGCGTCGGTGGCGTGCGGCCACTGCGTGAATGCTGCAGGCCCACGGGCGAACAGGGTGGCGGGGATGGTGGGCCTTGCCATTCCGGTAGAGCCGCGGCGGCGCTACTCGTTCGTGTTTTCCTCAAGCCAACCCATCGAAGGGAAGATGCCCATCGTCATCGACCCGTCGGGCGTGTTCGTGCGGCCTGAAGGGGCGCGCTTCCTGTCAGGCAACACACCGTCCGACGATGGGCCTGCGGACGTGGACGACTTTTCCATCCGTCATGAGGAGTTCGAGGAGTTCATCTGGCCCGCCCTCCTCCACCGCATCCCACGCTTCGAGGCTTTGAAGGTGGAGACGGCGTGGACGGGCCACTACGCCTTCAACACCTTCGACCAGAACGCCATCCTCGGCCCGCACGCGCGCATCACGAACTTCCACTTCGCCAACGGATTCTCGGGACACGGGCTGCAGCAGTCGCCAGCGGTGGGGCGCTACATTGCCGAGATGATCGTCCATGGCAGGGCGCAGACACTGGACTTGTCGCCCTTTGCCCATCAGCGCATAGAAGAGGGGCAGCCGTTCGCAGAAGCGGCCATCATCTAGGACGGGGCCCACCGGGGCGTGGAGGAGGAAAGCCATGAAACGATCGGCCATCGAGGCCGCCATTGCCGAAGCCGCAAAGGCTTTCGACGCGGCCGGCCTTGCCCTCCCTCCATTTGCCATATGGACGGTGGACGCATGGAAGGCGCATTCGGGCACCCACGCCTACACCTCAGGCCTTGGGTGGGACGTGACGGACTTCGGCGGCGGCCGGTTCGACGAGCGCGGCCTCACCCTTTTTTCCATGCGCAACGGCGATGCTGGCGAACTGGCCGCAGGGCGCGGCTTCTCCTACGCGGAAAAGGCGCTTTACGTGAAGGAGGGGCAGGTGACCCCGCTCCACAGGCACAACATCAAGGTGGAGGACATTATCGTGCGCGGCACAGGCACCTTGGCGCTGAAGCTGCGTAAGTCCGCCAAGGACGGTTCGCCCGGCCCCGCCGCGCGCCTTTCCCTCCAGTGCGATGGGATGGAACGGGAGACCGACGACGAGGGCATCTTGCGCCTGTCGCGCGGGGAAAGCGTGACGCTGACCACCGACATCTGGCACGCCTTCTGGGCCGAGGGCGGGCCTGTGGTGGTGGGCGAGGTCTCCAGCGTCAACGATGATGCCACCGACAATGTGTTTGCCGAGCCCCTCCCCCGCTTCCCCTCCATCGAGGAAGACGTCGCCGCCAAAACACTTCTTGCGGGCGAGCGGTGAGCGTTCTTGTCTGCGGCGAAGCCCTTTATGACTGCTTCGTCACCGAGGAGAGCGCCAGCCACTACGGCCTTGATGCGCGGATCGGCGGCTCGGCCCTCAACGCCGCCGTCGGGTTGGCGCGCCTTGGCCAGAACGCTGCCCTTTTGACAGGCATTGCCAATGACATGCTTGGCGACAAGCTGAGCGACTTTCTGGCCGCCGAGGGCGTCGACACCTCCCGCCTCGTGCGCAAGGACGCGCCCACCACCCTTGCCATCGTCTCGCTGTCTGGCGATGGCGGCGCCCGCTACACCTTTTATGGCGAAAGCGCCGCGGACCGTTTGGTGGAGGTTGCTGATCTGCCTTCGCTGGAAGGCGTGGACGCACTTGTGTTCGGCTGCTTTTCCATCCTCACCAAGCCGACGGGCGACACCTTCCTCACCCTTTGCGAGCGGGCGGCCTCTGCCTCCCCCGTCATCGTGCTTGACCCCAACATCCGCACCACCGTCGTGCCCGATATGGCGGTGTGGCGCGACAGGGTGGAGCGGTTTGCCGCCCACGCCCACATCATCAAGATGAGCGAGGAGGACCTTGCCGCCCTCTATCCAGGCACCACCCCGGGGGAGATTGCCGACCGCTGGTTCGCCAATGGCACTTGCCTCGTGGCTGTGACGGAAGGGGGCAAAGGCGCCTCCCTCCACTGGCCGGGCGGTTCGGTGGACACGGCGGCCCCTAAGGTCAAAGTGGTGGACACGGTGGCCGCAGGCGACACGTTCCTCGCCGCCCTGGTGACAGGCCTTTCTGAGCGGGGGCTCTTGGACAAGGCGCCCTTGCCTCACTCAGCGAGGCGGCCGCCGGCGACATCTTGTGCTTTGCCGTGGCGGCCGCGGCCATCACTTGCACCCGCCGTGGGGCCGACATGCCCCGCAGGGAAGACTTGCCTGATAACGGTTAGGTCAGCCGCGCTGGGTTTTGTACCAGTCGAGGATCTGTTCGCCCGACCACACGGCCACATCATCGTGGGCGGCAATCTTGGCGAAGATGTCGTTCACGTATCGGGCGCGGTGGGGGGCGCCCATGATGTAGGGGTGGATGACCAGCGCCATCACCCGCGCGCTGTCCTCGCTGTCGGCATAAAGCTGGTCGAACTGGTCTGACGCGCGCCTGAAGTACTCTGACGCTGTGTGGTGCTGGATCAGCATCATCGCAACGTCATTGCACTCTTGGGTGTAGGGGATGTTGGTGATGGGGCCTGCGCGGGTTTTGAGCGTCACAGGCTCATCGTCGAGCACCCAGTCGCACACATAGTCGTAGCCTGCCTCCACGAGGAGGTCCGGCGTCTCCCACGTCTCCGTCAGACCGGGGCCGAGCCAGCCACGCGGCGCCTTGCCCGTCAGCGCCTTGATGGCGGCCGTCGTCTTGGCGATATCCTCGGCCTCGTTCTCCACCTTTTGCATATTCTTCTGGGTGTAGCCGTGGCCGATGAACTCCCACTGGCGCTCAAGGGCGGCCTCGGCAATGGGGCGGTAGCTGTCCATGGCCGTCCCGTTGATGGCAAGAACGCCTGGCAGAGCGTGGGCGTCGAACATCTTCAACAGCCGCCAGAAGCCGACGCGGTTGCCGTATTCGTGCCAGGCCCAGTTGGGAATGTCCGGCGAAGGTGAGCCGCCTGCGGGCGGGGTCAGCACCGTGCGCGGCATCGGCGCCTTGGGGTCCCACTCCTCAATGTTGACGATGATCCACACCACCATGCGCTTGCCGTCCGGCAAGGTGAGGGGCTGGCGTCCTGCGATGGGGCAGTAATCGATCCTGTCGGTGGGAAGCATCGTCTCACCCTCTTCTGGTCGTGGCTGCTTTTCTGGTCGTGGCTGGGCTGGTGCGCCTCATCCGATCAGCCGTGGAAGGAACAGGGAAATGGCAGGGATGTAGGTGATGAGGACGAGCACGAAGAGCATCAGGGCGATGAACGGCAGCACCGCGCGCACCACCTCAATGTAGGACACGCGGAAGGTGGTGATGGCAATGAAGATGTTGAGCCCGAAGGGGGGCGAGACCATGCCGAGCGCAACGTTTGCCACAATGACGGTGCCAAGGTGGACAGCATCGATCCCGCTTGCGAGCGCTGCCTGATAGATCAGCGGCGTCAACACGATGATGAGCGAGTTGGGGTCGGCAAACATCCCCGCAATCAAGAACAACAGATTGATAATGAGGAGGATTTCCACCGACGATGCGCCCGACAATGACTGTGTCACCTGCTGGGGCACTTGGCTCAGCGTCAAGTAGTAGGTGAGCGCCGTGCCTGCGGCCACAAGGATCAACAGGACCGCAATGGTCCCCGCCGAGGTGGAGGAGATGCGGAAAAGGTCCATCACCGACAGTTTGCGGTAGATCAGCACCTCGACGATCATCGCATAAACGCAGGCAAAGGCGGCCGCCTCCGTGGGCGTGAACGCGCCCCCATAAATGCCGCCGAGGATGATGACAGGAAGGCCGAGCGCGAACGCGGCCTCCTTGGTTTTCTTCAGCCGCTCACGCCAGGGGGCGCGCCTATCGGTGGCAATGTTGTGCCTGCGGGCATAGACGTACGCATAAAGGCACAGCATGGCCGCAAACACGGCGCCTGAGCCGATGCCTGCCAGGAACACCGCACCGATGGAGGTGTTGGTCTGCAAGGCATAAAGGATCATCGCCACGCTGGGCGGGATCAGCATGGCAAGGGTCGAACTTGTGACGATGAGCCCGACCGCAAAGCCCCGCGTGTACCCCTGGCGGATGAGCGCGGGAAACACGATGGGCCCGATGGAGACCACCGCCGCAGGGCCAATCCCCGACATGGCGCCGAAAAGGGCACAGGCGATGATGGTGGCAATGGCAAGCCCGCCCCGCACATGGCCGCAATAGCTCTCCACCATCGCCACCAGCCGCGCGCCGATCTGCCCGCGGGCGATGATGTCGGCGGCGAAGATGAAGAGGGGGATTGCGAGCAGCGAGAACTTGTTGACCCCGTCCACCATGCGCTGGGGCAGCACCATGGGCGGGATCGGCGGTGCGAACGCCTCGAACGTGATGAACGTCGGCACCATGATGGACAGGAAGATGGGCGCGCCGATGAGAAGGAGCGCAAAGGCCGAGACGACGAGAACGGGAATGGCCATCAGCGTGCGTCGGTCTCAGCGTCGGCGTCGAGGGAGGCCGCGCCCGGCGGGATCAGCGCTGGAAGAGGCGGCAAGGTGTTCGTGATGGCGCGGACCAGCTTGTCCAGGAAGGCGAGCGCCATCAATCCCGCACCTACGAAGACAGGCAGGAAGAACAGCGCCCGCGGCACTTTCAGCGTTGTCCCCATCTGGCCCGTGCCGAAGCTGAAGGCGG
>JBCDCF010000132.1:0-8368 GCA_039182345.1 Pseudomonadota bacterium | reverse complement strand
CCCCTGCGCCCCGGCATGTGCGCGGGCTTTCCCGCAGGCGGCGTCGCCCATCATCTCGTGAACCGGTCCGGCACGCCCGTGCATTACCTTGAGATTGGTGATCGCACGCCAGGGGATGGCGCCACCTATCCGTCTGACGACCTCAAGGCGTCCCTGTCCCCCGAAGGCACATGGCAGTTCACCCACAAGGACGGCCGCCCCTACTGACGAAGGGCGCGCCGCGGACAAGCCCCTCCTGCCGGCGATCCTGCGCACGACGGCGCCAAAACGCACATCACCCGGCCGTTTGACAGGCCGGGTGATGGTGGTGCGACGGGCGGGTTGTGGCGCGCCCCTAAGGGCCTGTTGGCCTGGTGCGCGCGCTCCGAGTCCTTAGTTGGGGATGCCTTTGTTGGGGTCGGGCGGGAACACGCTGTTCACCTGGATGCCGCGCAGAAGCTCAAGGGCGTACTGGAGCTGCTCGTCATCCTCCGTTTCCCGGGGAACGTAGGCGAAGGAGCCCTGACGCTCATTGTCTTCCCCATCCTCGGCAGAGAGGTGGCCGCGCAGTGACGCTTCGCCGCGCGCTTCCACCTTGCCCTGAAGCTCGTCGGGAAGGGGCTGGCTGACCTCAACGTCAGGGGCAATGCCCTTGGCCTGAATGGAGCGGCCTGCGGGCGTGTAGTAGCGGGCCGTCGTCAGGCGGATGGCACCATTGGAGCCCAGCGGAATGATGGTCTGCACGGACCCTTTGCCGAAGGACTGGGTGCCGATCACCGTCGCGCGGCGATGATCCTGAAGGGCACCGGCAACAATCTCGGAGGCCGAGGCCGACCCACCATTGATGAGAACGATCAGCGGCTTGCCATCCAGAAGGTCGCCTTCACGGGCGGCGTAGCGCTGGGTCTCGCGCTCTTCACGGCCGCGGGTGGAGACGATCTCGCCCCGCTCAAGGAAGGCGTCGGACACGGCGATCGCCTGATCCAGGAGGCCGCCGGGGTTATTGCGAAGGTCAAGGACGTAGCCTTTGACGTCGTCGTTGGTCAACTCGCCGGTCAGTTCCGTCACAGCCTTGCGAACACCGTCGAAGGTGCGCTCGTTGAACTGTGAGACACGGATGTAGCCCACATCCTCACCCTGAGCGTTCCAGCGGACGGACTGGATGCGCACGATGTCGCGGGTGATGGTGATGTCGATAGGGTCATCGGCCCCTTCGCGGCGCACGGTGATGATGATGTCGGTGTTCACGGGACCGCGCATCTTCTCCACCGCCTCGGCGAGGGTGAGGCCTGCCACCTCGTCACCATCCAGGTGGGTGATCAGATCGCCTGCGAGGACGCCTGCCTTGAAGGCCGGCGTGTCATCGATGGGCGTGACCACCTTGATCAGCTCGCCCTCCATGGTGACTTCGATGCCAAGGCCACCGAACTCGCCGCGGGTCTGGACCTGCATATCGCGAAAGTCGTCAGGCGGCAGATAGCTTGAATGGGGGTCCAGGGAGCTCAGCATGCCGTTGATGGCATTGGCGATGAGCTCTTGCTCGTCAGGGGATTCCACGTAGTCGCCGCGCACCCGTTCGAACACATCGCCGAACAGGTTCAGCTGACGATATGTGTCCGACGAGGCCGCCTTCGCGCTCACCGGCAGGAACGAACTGGGGTCGGCGACTGCAAGCATGGTCGCCGCGCCAAAGGCTGCGCCGGTCAACACCAAACCAATCCGACGGATCATCCGCTTGTCCTCTCACCATCGACACCGGGCTCTCGCCACCAACCGTGGCTATCGATCGCCGCGCCGTCTTTCCTCAACTCAACATAAAGTGAAGGTCGCCCGCCTAGGACAGCGGAGCCCTCACCCTCCTGCGGCACGAGTGATGCGCGACCGCCGGTCTTAGCCATGCGCCCCAAGGGCATTCCCGTCGACACTCTTTGGCCGGGCTCGACGTTTGTCTGCGCCAACCCGGCCAACACCATATGGTATCCGTCGCCCGCGTCCAGGATCAAGACGTGGCCGAAGCTTCGGAACGGGCCTGCGAACAGAACCGAGGCGGGCATCGGCGAAAAAACGGTGGATTGCGGCAAGGCTGCGATCACCCGTCCGTCGGCGACGCTGCTGGCGCCGGCCTGCTCGCCATAACGACTCACGACCGTGCCTGCAACTGGGGCGGCCAGTCGCCCCTTCCTGAGGGCAAAGGCAGGGCCCTCCTCAGCGGCAGGGGTCTGGGTGGGGCCTGAATCCAGCCGCGCAATGAGGGCGTTGACGCTGTCGGCCTCCTCAGCGAGGCGGGCAAGGTCGGCGGCCGCACGGTCACGATCGTAAAGCGACAGTGTGCGTTTGCGCTCCAACTCCTGAACGAGGCCGTCGAGGCGCTCGCGCTCGGCACTCACCGTCTGAAGGTCCACCGCAAGGCGCTCCCAACGGATGCGCTCCTCAGCGGCAAAGCGGCTCGCCTGAGACAATTTGCGCGCCAGGCGATTGCCCGTTTCGCTCAGCGCAGGCACCACAGCATTGAGCGAGATGGCCCCGCGCACGGCATCCATGGGGTCATCCCCCTCCCCCACAAGACCAGGTGGAGGACGCCGGCCGATGCGCTGAAGCGCCATCAGAACGAGGGCGAGTTCTTCGCGCCGACCTGCCAGCTCGTGGCGGATTGTCGCCTGGTCCACCGTCAGTTGCTCCAGCGCCTCTTCTTCGCGGGCGATGCGCTCTTCAAGGGTTTGGACGTTGGCGCTCGCCTCCTCAAGGCGTTGGCGCAGGCGCGCTTCGTCGCCGGTGAGATCAATGACCGCCTCGCCAAGGCGCTGACGGCGGGCCTCCGTCGCGTCCGTCTCAGCCTTCAGTCGCTCAAGTCGGGCCATGAGGGCGGCACGCTCCCGCGCGACGGCGGCCACTTCGCTCAGTTCATCGGCAGCGGCCTGCGCATCCTCAGGCGTTTGTGCCACGGCAGGCCACGCCAACACCGCAAGCCAAACTGCGCAGAGGATGACACCCCCCCTCATACGCGGTGGTAGGGATGGCCGATATTGATGGTGATGGCCCGATAGATCTGTTCCAACACGATGACCTTCGCGAGCATGTGGGGCAGCGTCAAAGCGCTGAGCGCCAGGGTGATGTCCGCCCGCGCCTTCACGGCGCTGGAAAGGCCGTCGGCACCACCAATGAGGAAGGTGACGGAAGGGATGGCTGTGTCAACCCAGCCCTGCAAGCTCCGCGCAAGCTCTGTGCTGGTCCACTGGCGCCCGCGCTCATCAAGGGCGATCACAAAGCCTTGGGGAAGGGCCGCGAGCAAGCGTTCGCCTTCCACGTCAGTGCGCGTCGGCCCTGTGGCCTCCGCGACAGTTTTTAGCGCCAGGCCAGTGACCCCCATGGTCCGGCCCAGCTTCTTCGCCCGGTCAGCGTAGCGGGCACAAAGGTCCGCTTCGGCGCCTTTGGTGGTCTTGCCCACCGCAAGCACGACAACGTCCACAGCCCCTCGCCGCCTTTGGTCGGAGGGTGGTTAGACCACCAGCTCCACCTGAGCGGCATCCTCCATCATCCACATCTTCTCAAGATTGTAGAAGGATCGGACTTCGGGGCGGAAGACGTGAATGATGACGTCGCCAGCGTCGATCAGCACCCAGTCACACGCGTTCATGCCTTCAACACGTATGCCTTTGGCACCGCCGGTCTTCAGATCTCTGAGAAGGTGGTCAGCGATGGCGCCCACGTGGCGGTGGGAGCGTCCCGATGCGACGACCATGTGGTCGGCGAGCGGCGTCTTGCCAGTCACGTCGATGGCAACGATGTCTTCAGCCTTCGAATCGTCGAGGCTGCCGAGCACCACGTTGAGGGGATCCATCAGCACGTCGCCAGCGGTTCCCCCGGCATGGGTGGTTTGCACCATCCCATCATGGGTCAATGCCATGTGTGTGCGCATTCCTTTCCTGGTCACACATCGGCAGTTCGACCGCACGTCGAATCAAACCGCCGATACTTATAGAATAGTGCTGGCCCCATGTCGGTTTCAAGACGACGCCACCACCCATTTTTGGTGTTTGCCTATGTTAAGCGCCTGGCAACCGGCGAGATGGCCCAATGGATCACGGTGTGCAGGGCCGCGACACCTTAGACCTCAACAAAGTCGAAGACGTGGGGTCGAGGGGGACATGAAGAAAAACCCATGCCGGGGCCGCCGCATCTGCCAATGCGCCCGCCTGTTCTTCAGGCCGTCTGGCGCGGGCGAACGCACGTGCGGCCGGCGAGCTCATCACCGACATCGACGCCCCTGGCCTGTCCACCACAGCCACAGGCACCTGGCGCATGATGTCCCGCCATTTTTGCCAGCGGTGAAGGGTGGCAAGGTTGTCCGCCCCCATCAGCCAAACGAACTTCACGTAAGGAAAGCGCCGCTTCAATATGGTGACGGCGTCGGCGGTGTAGCGGGTGCCGAGCGATGCCTCGAACGCCGTCACCAGCATGCGCGGGTGGTCGGCAAAGGTCTCCGTCTGCGCGATCCTTTGCTCCAAGGGCGCCAGATCATCGCTTGATTTCAACGGGTTGCCGGGCGTCACCATCCACCACACCTGCGACACGCCAAGCCTGTTGAGGCCTGTCAACGCCACATGGCGGTGGCCCTTGTGGGGCGGGTTGAAGGAGCCGCCGAAGAGCGCAATACGCTGGCCGAGGGAGGCCCGTGGCAGCCTCAGATAGCGGTGCGCCCAGCCCTCGCTGGGGTATCCCCCAGCCGCCGCGTCGATCACGGGCGAACCTGTCCCGTGCCGTGGACGCGGTAATTGAACGTCGTCAGTTGCGCAACGCCCACGGGCCCGCGGGCATGAAGGCGTCCCGTGGCAATGCCGATCTCAGCGCCCATGCCGAACTCTCCCCCGTCGGCAAACTGGGTGGACGCATTGTGAAGGACGATGGCCGAATCCACCTCGCTGAGGAAGCGCGCGGCTGCGGCGGCGTCATCGGTGACAATGCAGTCGGTATGGTGGGAGCCGTGGTGGGCGATGTGGTCCATGGCCGCCTCGATGCCGGCCACGACACCAAGGGTGATGATGGGCGCCAGATACTCCGTCGACCAGTCCGCCTCGCTCGCCCGCTCCATGGGGGCAAGGCAGGCGGCGGCTTCATCGCCCCGCACCGTGCAGCCTCTTTCGGTAAGCGCGGCCACAACGGCAGGCACAACGGTGTCGGCAACGGCCCTGTCCACCAAAAGCGTTTCGGCAGCCCCGCAAATTCCCGTTCGGCGCATCTTGGCGTTGACGGCAATCTCCACGGCCATGTCGACGTCGGCGCCGGCATGGACGTAGACGTGACACACACCATCAAGGTGGGCGAAGACGGGGACGCGCGCCTCCCGCTCCACCCGCTCCACAAGGCTGCGGCCGCCGCGGGGAACGATCACATCAATCCCCCCGTCAGCCCCCGCCAGCATCGCGCCGACGGCCTCCCTGTCGGGCACGGGCACCAGTTGGATGGCGTCGGCCGTCATCCCGGCATCGTCAAGGCCGGCACGCAGCGCCTCGGCAATGGCCATCGCCGTCTTCAGGGTTTGCGAACCTGAGCGAAGGATCACGGCATTGCCTGCCATCAGGCAAAGGGCGGCCGCATCGGCGGTGACGTTGGGGCGGCTTTCATAGATGACGCCGATCACGCCGAGGGGGACGGCCACACGCTCGATCCTGAGGCCATTGGGCCGCTGCCAACCGGCGAGCACGCGGCCGACGGGATCGTCCAAAGCGGCAATGGCGGTGATGGCGTCAGCGATGGCGTCAAGGCGGGTGGGGTCGAGGCGCGCTCGGTCCACAAAGGCGGGCTCTGCGGTCATGGCCGAAAGGTCGTCGGCGTTGGCGGCAAGAATGGCCTCGCCGGCGCCGCGCACACGGTCTGCCATCGCCTTCAGCGCAGCCTTTTTTTGCGCCGTGCTTGCCTGTGCGACGCGTCGCTGAGCAGCGCGCGCGTTTTTGCCGAGCGTTGCAACGACGGCCTCGGCCGACGGGTCGCCGTCATCGAGGCGAACGGCACGGGCTGCGGATGAAAGGGACAAGGGCGTGGCGCTCACGAAGCCTCCGGCGGCGCTGGGTGCAGCGCCATATCGTCACGATGAACCATGGTGGCGCGGGCGCGCGCCCCCAAAAGGTTCGCTATGGTCGGGCTCTTATGGCCCGCGATCAAGCGCGCGTCACCTGCATCATAGGCAACGAGGCCGCGGCCCACTTCCCGACCTGCGCTGTCCATGAGCCTGACAGCATCGCCCCTGGCAAAGCCGCCTTCCACGCCGCGCACGCCTGCAGGCAGGAGGCTGCGGCCCGACATTATGGCCTTCACAGCGCCTGCGTCCAGAACGAGTGCGCCCGCAGCCTGCAAGGAGCCTGCGATCCACACCTTGCGCGCGGTCACGGGGTCAGTGCGCGGGCGGAACCACGTGGCCCGTCCGCCAGCGTCCACAGCCGCCAAGGGGTGGTCCACCCTGCCCGATGCGATCGCCATTGCAACGCCGGCTTCCGTGGCAATACGGGCCGCATCCACCTTGGTCTTCATGCCGCCGCGGGACAGCGCCGAGCCTGCGTCCCCTGCCATGGCCATCACCCGATCGGTGATGTGATCCACCTCAGCGATATGCCTGGCGTTGGTGTCGGTGCCAGGCGGGGCGGTGTAAAGGCCGTCCACATCCGACAGGAGAACCAGGCAATCGGCGGAAATCATGGTCGCAACGCGCGCGGCAAGGCGGTCATTGTCGCCGTAGCGGATCTCTGTCGTCGCGATGGTGTCGTTCTCGTTGATGACGGGGATGGTGCGCGCTTTGAGGAGTTCAGCAATGGTGGTGCGGGCGTTGAGGTAGGCGCGCCGCTCCTCAGTATCGCGCACGGTGAGAAGAATTTGCGCTGCCTTCATGCCCGCATCGGCAAGGGCGCTGGACCATTCCGCCGCCAAAGCAATCTGCCCCACTGCGGCGGCCGCCTGGTTTTCCTCAAGACGCAAGGACCGCCCGCCATAGCCGATGGGTCCACGGCCAAGGGCAATGGCCCCTGAGGAGACAATCACAATGTCCGCGCCATCGTGCAGGCGGGCAAGGTCCTCGCACAGCGTCTTAAGCCATTGGCGGCGCACGGTGCCGTCATCGGCCACCAGCAAGGCGGAACCGAGCTTGACCACAAGGCGGCGCGCGCGGCTCAGTCTGCCGGCGTGGGTGGCCGGTCGCTCAGCGCTCACGGTTGCCATGGCGCGTCCGCCTCGTCCTTGCCTGTCCCATGCGTTGCGTCGGTCCTGTTGGCCTCGGCCACAATGTCGGCAAGCCGGCGCAAGATGTCGGTGACGCCGCGCCCGCTGGCAGCGGAGACCACATGCACCGTGCGTCCCGAGGCCGTCTCAAGCGCCTTTGTGGCGGCGGCAAGAGTCTCCTCATCCACAGCATCCACCTTCGACAGGGCGAGGATGCGGGACTTGTCCTGAAGGCCGCCCCCGTAAGCGGAAAGTTCAGCGTCCACCACCTGATAGTCGGCCGCAACGTCCTCGCTCGTGGCCTCCACCAGTTGCAGGAGAACCTTGCAGCGCTCGATGTGGCCGAGGAAGCGATCGCCGATGCCCACACCTTCGCTCGCCCCTTCGATGAGGCCGGGGATATCGGCAATGACAAGACGCCGCCCGTCCACCGTTGCAATGCCAAGGTGGGGGTGAAGCGTGGTGAACGGATAGTCTGCCACCTTAGGCTTTGCGGCCGAAACAGCGGACAAAAACGTGCTCTTGCCGGCGTTCGGAAGGCCCACCAGGCCCGCATCGGCAATCAGTTTCAGGCGCAGCCAGATGGCCAACTCTTCCCCGGGAAGGCCTGGGTTTGCGTGGCGTGGCGCCCTGTTGGTGGAGGATTTGAAGTGCTGGTTGCCGAAGCCGCCATTGCCGCCCTTCAACAGGCGCACGGTCTGGCCAGCTTCGGTGAGGTCGGCAATGACGCGCTCTTTGTCCTCGCTGAGGACGACGGTGCCCACAGGCACTTTCAAGATGGCATCGCGGCCGCCGGCCCCTGTGCGGTTGCGGCCCATACCCCCTTCGCCGGCGCCCGCACGAAAATGCTGCTGATAGCGAAAGTCGATGAGGGTGTTGAGGCCCTCAACGGCCTCCACGTAGACATCGCCACCGCGCCCGCCGTCACCGCCGTCGGGCCCGCCTTGCTCCACGTACTTTTCCCGGCGAAAGGAAACGGCCCCGTTCCCGCCGCTGCCGGAGCGCACGTACACTTTGGCCTGGTCGAGAAACTTCACAGCCTGTCACAGTCACGGTGGTGCGGGGTATCTGCCCGCGAAAAACAATCCGTCGCCGACCAGCGCCTGCCAAGCCCGTCAAAGGGACCGCGGGCCAGGCCCGCGGCAAACCGACGCCCGAACGCCTCAGTTGGCGTTGCGGAAGT
>JBCDCF010000131.1:0-8409 GCA_039182345.1 Pseudomonadota bacterium | reverse complement strand
TCCTTCGGTGATGCCCAACGCACCCCTTGGGCGCCATCGCGCACCACCGTTGCCGCTGCATCGGGATCGATGTTGCGCACGGTCCCCACCGCATCGCTCGGGCGGGCGGGGTTGGCAACGTCCTGGGGGTCCTGCGGGGCCACGTTGCTGACGGTGATGGGGGCCGCGGCAAAGCGCTTGGCGTTATTGGGTGCGCGAGCGGTGTCGAACGCTGCAAAGGCGACGGGTTCGGCAAGATCCCACCCCTTGGCATTGCGCCGCGTGGGGGCGAAAAGATCCGGCGGTTGACGCAGCCGCGCATTGACGGGCGGCGCTTTTTGAAGGGTGGCAAACGGGTCGGCCGCCACTTTGTGGGGCGGCACGGCCTGGTTGACGATCTGGTTGGCGAAGGAGGAGTTGGCGCCGTTTTCCAACAACCGCCGCACAAGGTAGGCAAGTAGGTCTTCGTGGGCGCCTACGGGGGCGTAGATGCGACATTTCACAGGGGTGTCGGCGCGCACCACCTCGTAAAGCGCCTCGCCCATGCCGTGGAGGCGCTGGAACTCAAAGTCCTCACCATTGGCCATCTCCATCACCGCCGCGACGGTGTGGGCGTTGTGGGTGGCAAACTGTGGGTAGAGGCGGCCCGCCTTGTCGAGCAGCGCGCGGGCGCAGGCCATGTAGGACACATCGCTCCCCGCCTTGCGGGTGAACACGGGGAAGGTCTGGGTGCCGAGCACCTGCGCCCGTTTGATCTCAGTGTCCCAATAAGCCCCCTTCACAAGGCGCACCATGATGGTCCTGCCGATGGTCTGTGAGAGCGCGTCGAGCCACTCAATCACCGGGAGGGCGCGCCGGCCATAGGCCTGCACCACAACGCCAAATCCCTGCCAGTCATCAAGGGTGGGGTCGCCTGCCACCTGCTCGATCACATCCAGCGAGAGGTCCAGCCTGTCCTGCTCCTCAGCGTCGATGTTGAGGCCGAGGCCGCCTGCCTTCGCCTGGCGGGCAAGCGCGGCGACGATGGGCACCAAAGCGGCCACGCAGCTTTCCTTCTGGGCACTTTCATAACGCGGATGAAGGGCCGACAGCTTGATGGAGATGCCGGGGTTTCGGCGCGGATCATCTCCGTTGGCCTGCTCTGCGATGGCGGCGATCGCCTGTTCATAGGCAAGGCGGTAGCGCTCGGCATCGGCAAATGTGCGGGCCGCCTCCCCCAGCATATCGTAGGAGTAGGTGTAGCCTTTCGCCTCCATTCCAGCCGCCCGCTTCAAGGCCGACTGAATGGTCTCGCCAAGGACGAACTGTCGGCCGAGGCGGCGCATGGCCTCAGCGACGGCGGCGCGGATGACGGGTTCGCCAAGCCGCTTCAGCGCGCCATTGAGGGCACCGGCAAGGCCGCGCCCCGGCTCGTCCAGGACCCGGCCCGTGACCAAAAGCGCCCAGGTGGAGGCATTCACCAGCGAGGAGGACGAGCGGCCAAGGTGCTTGCCCCAGTCGCTGGGGGCGATCTTGTCCTCGATGAGGGCGTCGATGGTCTCAGCGTCCGGCACGCGCAACAGCGCTTCGGCAAGACACATCAGCGCGATGCCTTCATCGGTGGACAGGCCATACTCCGACAGGAAGGTCTCCATCAGACCGGGCGAGGAGGCAGAGCGCACCTTGCGCACGAGATCGGCGGCCTTGCCGACGGCCCTGTCGCGCGCTTCGGCCTTCAACCGTGCCGCGTCCGCAAGGTGCGACAGGCAGGTGCCTTCATCGGCAAAGGTTGCATCTCTAATGGCCGCGCGTGCCGCCTCCAACCCGCTCGACGCTGCCCGCATATGCCCCTCCATCGTGCCACCTTAGAGACAAGGTGGCCCACGGGGTCACATATCGGTCAAGGGGTGTGTGCCGGCCAGGGGATGGGGGCGTGTCAAAGAAGCTCCATGCCGAACAGACCCGGCCGCGAGGCGCGCGGTAGGTAGGTGGCAATCAGCTCTTCTATGCGCTGGTTGCGCGAGCGCCCGCTTTTGCCGCCGATCACCACGGCAATCACGTGCCGGCCGTTGCGTTTCACCGACGCGACGAGGTTGTAGCCTGAGGCCCGGATATAGCCTGTCTTGATGCCGTTGACCCCGTCCACCTTGCCCAGAAGCTTGTTGGTGTTGCGCCAGGTGCGGCCGTTGTAGGTGATCTGCCTGGTGGAGAAGTAGGCGAAGTAGCGGGGGTGATTCTCTGCCAGCGCCTTGCCGAGGATCGCCATGTCACGGGCCGTCGTCACCTGTTGACCGTCAGGGAGGCCGGAGGCGTTGACGAACCGTGTGCGCGTCATTCCGAGCGAGCGGGCCTTGCGGGTCATCATCGCAGCAAACTCGGGCTCGGAGCCTGCAATGTTTTCGGCCACCACAACGGCCACATCGTTGGCGGAGCGGACGGCCAGTGCCCTCGCGGCCGTGTCGACGGTGATGGTGGTGCCGGCCTTGACGCCGAGCTTAGCCGGCGGGCGACTTGCGGCGCTCTCGCTCACCGTCAGCGCGCTGGCGGTGGTGAGGCGGCCGGCCTGGAGCTGGTCGAACAACAGGTAGAGCGTCATCATCTTCGTCAGCGAAGCGGGATAACGCAGGCTCTGCGCACCGTCCTGATGGAGGACCTTGCCCGTGCGCATGTCCACAACGATGGCGGCATAGGCCTTGGCGGAGACGGTGGGCGCCACCTCGGCAAGGGGTTGGGCGGGGGCAGCGGCAAGGCTGGGACCACGCTCGGGCGCAGACGAACAGCCAGCCAAAACGGCAAGAGTGAGCACAAAAACAAGGCGACGCATGACAGCTCCTTCAGGACGCGTCCCCTTATGACGCTGCCGCGACGCCTTTGCGAAGGAAAGTCTACCCCGTCAAACGACTTTGCCGCACAATTTCCATGAAGTGTGGCGCAATTCTCGGCACAGGGTGCGACAGGTGGAAGGCGTGCTCCTGAACGCGCTTGGAAAGTTCGCGCACAGGGATTTTCTTCACATCCACCTGACGCGATGAGCCAAGCCGCCACACGAAGCCAACGCCAAGGCCGTGGGCGACGGCCTCCATCACACCATCGCGGGTGTCGAGAACCATGGCGGGCTTGGGCTTGATGTTGACGGAGGCAAAGGCTGCATCCACCGCACGCTGGGTGGAGGATTCTTCGGTCCTGAAAATCAGCGGCCACTTGACGAGTTGTTGCAGCGTCACCTGCCCCATGTCGGCAAGCTCGGACCCTGGCGGCACCAGAGCCACCACATCATGCTCGGCGCACAAGATGCGGTGAAAGCGTTTCTCGTCAGGCACTTCGGGCAGGATCGCAACGTCCACACGCTGCTCCACAACGGCATCGACAATTTGCGTCCAGGAGCCCATTTCCACCTGAACTTCAATGTTGGGATAGTTGCGCTGGAAGTCGCCGATGAGGCGCATTCCAGGCATGGCGTTGCCAAGACCCACGCGCAACTCGCCCCTGTCCAGCACCTCCTGGCGATTCAAAAGGCGCAGCGCTTCGTCTTCCAGTTCGCGGATTTCGCTGGTGAGCTTATAAAGTTCCCGGCACAGCGCGGTGGGGATGAGACTGCCGCGCTTGCGCTCAAACAACATCACATCGAATTCGGCCTGCAGGTCGCGAATGTGCTGTGTGACGGCCGGCTGGGAAACGCCGAGACGGCGCGCTGCGGCGGAAATGCCACCTTCCTCCACCACGGCGTTCAATGCACGCACCCTCGCGGAAGACAATCCCATTAAATAACCCCTACCCACCTGTTAAAACCAGGATACGCTGAAATGATATAGGCTAGGAGATCAGACAGAACGCCTGTGTCAAATTAAACCAGCAGATTTTTCGCATTTTCATCAACTATTCTTCCGCAGCTGTCGACATGTGTCCTCAGGGTCGACCCGATGACGCTTGGGCGGGCAGAGCAGCCGGCGAAAGAATCTATTTTAATCTTGAACCAAACGAAACCGGCGGGCGCGAACCGGCACGGGATCGATTCCGCGACATTAAGAATAGCTCATGTCTTCGGATGCGCCTGTACAGTCCCTGCGCGAGTCGCGTAGGGAGGGTCGCTGCGCGGCCCCCGTCGCCTTTCACACCACCAGCATTCTGGCGGCAGGCGGGCCGCAGACGTTTTGACGTGCGTTGGCCTTTGGGACAGGCGGGGGACAGGATCTTCCGGTCCCATGGGCCTTTGAGGAAGACACAGAAGACACATGGGCAAGCCCGCCACTTTCAACACCGAGCGTTTCAATCGCAAAGACGGCTACATCGTCCAGGACATTTCCGATTCGGTGGAGGACAAAGGCTTTGCCCAGTATCTGAGGGGCCTGCGCAGCGACCCTGAGGCAAAGATCGCCATTGGCCTGCCCCGCCCCATCGAGGCGGGCGACCTTTATGACCTGTTCATTCAGCTGCGCCAGAACCCCGTTCCAGGCGGCGTGAAGCAGGTGGATGTGCGCGAGGTGCGCGACACCGTCCGCTTCATCGAATCGCGCGATGGGTTCCGCGACACCTGGGTCATCGATGACGACACAGGCGGCAAGGTCACCGGCACCAAGCTCGACGATGTGATGTTCGGCGAGGACGGGCGCGATCGCATGTTCGGCCGCGGCGGCAACGACTTCATGGACGGCGGCGAGGCCAACGACACCCTGTTCGGCGGCAACGGGCGGGACAACCTTCGCGGCGACGAGGGCAACGACAAGCTTGTGGGCGGCGCCCAGAACGACATTTTGCGCGGCGGCCCAGGCAACGACACCTTGAGCGGCGGCCAGGGCGCCGACGCCTTCATCTTCGACAAGGCCGACTTTGACGGCCAAAGCCGCACGGTGATCACCGACTATAAGGCCAACCAGTTCGACCAGATTGTCGACAACTCTGGCCAGTTGAAGGTGATTGCCACCGGCAAGATCGCCATTTTCGGCGCCAAAGGCACCCTCTTGGAGCACGAGAAGACCGGGGACTATGTCTTCGTCAAAGGGGCAAGGCTCGACCAGAAGGACATCAAGGACACCTTCACCAAGCCCCCCGCGGGCTCTGGCAAGGAAAAGGCCAAGAACGGCGTGGTGGAGGACCGGCCTGTCATCGAGCTCAGCGTGGAATCCACCGTCATCTTTGACGATGGCAACACCAAGACTGAGCTGTTTCGCGTGTCGGTGCAAAACCTCAGCGACGAGGCCCTCACCAACATTGATGACCTGCGCGTCAAGTTCCGTGACGCCGGCCAACTGGACCTTGTGGAGGGCGAGACCTTCGGCGCCACCTACGCCAACGGTGTGTTCGACCTTTCCAGCGGCGGCGAGAAGGTGATTGGCGCGGGCGCGAAGATCGAAGCGTTCGGCTTCCTCGTCACCGACCGCCCTGGCGACGTGACGGTCACCCCCAACGACTTTCGCCCCATCGACTTCAAACCTGAAGGCTTTGACGGCCCCATCAAGAACGAGGTGGGATTTCGCCTGTCCGTCCGCGTGCTTGAGGAGGGCGAGGGGTCGGGCGCCGTTGAGGTGTTCATCAGGAATGTCGGCGACGAGCGCCTCACCGACCTTGAGAACTTGGAATTCCGCTTCACCGAAAAGGCGGTGAAGGACGTGACCTCTGTCTGGGGGGCGGACTACTTCGACCGCACCTTCGCCGTGGAGCCCTGGGAGAGCGACACGCGGGCCGACCTTGAGCCTGGCAAAGGGGCCAAACTGTTCGGCTTCTCGTTCACCGACCGCAAGGGGCAGGACGCGACCATCGATCCTGAGGACTTTCGCCTCACCAGCAACTTCGACGACCTTTTGTCGTAACGCTCTGGCCGCACCGCCGCCCCACAATCGACCAGATGCTCGCCTTACCATTTGGGGGTGAGCGGATCTAAGCGGTGCAGGACCCTCACGTCGGCGCGCGGGGGGCCTGCGACGGGCCGTCCAATGGGCGAGCGCCGCCGACGCTCCACCTGGCGCAGGCAGGAGGGGCGATGCACAATCCACTGAAACCAACCCGGCAGGACGGCCTTCAAAGGCTTGCCCGCTTCGCTCCCCAGATGGGCCGCCAGTACGCTGCCACGCGCAACGAGGATCGCGGGCCGGGCGCGCACACCAACGTGTCGTGCCTCAGCCCCTACCATCGCCATCGCCTGGTGCTTGAGCGCGAAAGCGTTGCCGAGGCGGTGGCCGCCCACGGCGCGCGGGGGGCCGACAAGTTCATCAGCGAGGTGTACTGGCGCACCTACTTCAAGGGCCATCTGGAGCGAAAGCCTTCCATCTGGACCGCCTATGCGCGGGACGTGTCCGCGCTGTGGGAGGACAAGAGCGGCGCCCTTGCGAACGACCTTGAGGCGGCCGAAGGGGGCCAGACGGGGATTGACGCCTACGACCACTGGGTCCGCGAACTTGTCGACACCGGTTACCTCCACAACCATGCGCGCATGTGGTTTGCCTCCATCTGGATCTTCACCCTGAGGCTCCCTTGGCAGCTGGGGGCTGACTTCATGCTGCGTCACCTCTTGGACGGTGACCCTGCCTCCAACACCTTGTCCTGGCGCTGGGTGGGTGGGCTCCACACCAAGGGCAAGACCTACCTGGCGCGGCCCGACAACATTGCCCGCTTCACCAAAGGGCGCTTCCATCCCAAGGGCCTTGCCGCGACGGCCCCGCCCCTGACCGAGGAGGCGCGCCACCACCTCCTGCCGCCACCACAGGGCGATCAGCCTCCCCAAGGCCCTGTCCTGTGGTTGGTGACACCGGAAGACTGTGCGGGCGAAGATCTTGCTGCCGGCGCGGATGTGGCAGGGGTTGCCCTTTCAGCATTCGACACCCGCTCCACCCTTGGCGAAAGCGATGCGGTCCTTGCCTTTGCAAGGGGGGCTGTGGACGATGCCGGCGAGCGGCTGGGCGGGGCGGCAGCCCGCGTCCCCTTGCAGGCAGGCCCTTTGGCCGACGCGGCGCGGGCGGCAGGGGCGAGCGCCATTGCCACCCCTTACGCGCCCGTCGGACCCACAGCCGATGCCCTTGCCGCCGCGCGGGACGGCCTGGCAGAAGAGGGCATCCCCCTTCACACCCTGTTGCGCCTTGAGGACCGTGCGGCCTGGCCTTATGCCAATGCAGGGTTCTTCAAGTTGAAAAAAGCGATCCCGTCGCTGCTTCCATCTTGAGGCTTTTGGCGCAAGCGTGCATCACGGCGCCATGGTACAGCGTTTTCTTGTTCTGACAGTGATGGCGGCCGTCCTTGCCGGGTGCGGCTTCATGGGAATTGGTGGCGACAAGCCTGCCACCACCGTTCCCAAGGTGGCGCGCGAGCGCTCGGTGAACCCTGTTGAGGCAACGCGACTCATCAACGCCTATCGGGCAAGCCGTGGCCGGCCGGAGTTGACGGTCGACCCGCGCCTGTCGGCCATTGCCGCCAACACCGCGCGCGAGCTTGCCCGCAGGGACAGGCTGAAGACTGAGCTTCACACCTCCCAAGGTCTTGCGCGCCGGCTGATCGGCGCACGCTATCCGGCAGAGCGGGCGGCCGAAAATCTTGGCGCAGGCTACCCCACCCTTGTGCTTGCCATCGACGGCTGGAAAGGCTCCTCAAAGCACAATCGCAACCTCTTGCGGCGGGACATGACCCATGTGGGGATTGGCCTTGCGGTTACGGACAAGGGCATTTTCCAGTCCTACTGGGTGCTCCTGTTGGCAACGCCCGACGAGGCGGAAGAGCCCGCATGAGGCCCTTTCCAACGCGCACGCAAGGTGGGCCCCCTCTCATCGCCCCCTCCCTTCTTGCTGCCGACTATGCCCGGCTTGGCGAGGAGGTGCGCGCTGTGGAGGCGGCCGGCGCCGACATCCTCCACCTTGATGTGATGGACGGGCATTTTGTGCCCAACATCAGTTTCGGGCCAGCGGTGATCGGCGCGTTGAGGGACCACACCGCCCTTCCGTTCGACATTCATCTGATGATTGCGCCTGCAGAGCCTTACATCGATGCGTTCGTGGCTGTGGGGGCGGCCTCCATCACCATCCACGTGGAAGCGACCCACCATCTTGACCGGGCGCTGGAACAGATCCGCTCCAAGGGGCCCCTTGCAGGGGTGGCCATCAACCCGGCAACCCCCATCGCCGCGCTGGAGCCTGTGCTCCACAGGGTGGACATCATCAACGTGATGACCGTGAACCCAGGCTTCGGCGGCCAGGCCTTCCTGCCCAATGCGGCAGAGCGCCTTGCCGCCGTCCACACCCTTGTGGGCGACCGCCCCATCCATGTGGAAGCCGATGGCGGCGTGTCGGCCAAGACGGCTGCGGACGCTGCAAGCGCCGGTGCCAGCATCTTGATTGCCGGATCCGCCGTCTTCGGCACCGACAATTACGCCAAAGCCATCGACACGTTGCGCACAGCTTAAGGCGTTGACCCTCAGCGGGGCTTGGGGACCAGGGGCGCGTTCAGAGCATCCTCCAGCCGAACGGTGGC
>JBCDCF010000130.1:0-8420 GCA_039182345.1 Pseudomonadota bacterium | reverse complement strand
GGCGGTGGTGGAGCTTTCGCAGGTGTGATCGTCCCCCGCCAGCGCCAACACGCCGCCATGGGGCGATGTGCCTGCAAGGTTGGCGTGGCGGAAGACATCGCCCGTCCTGTCCACGCCCGGACCTTTGCCGTACCACACGCCGAACACCCCATCGTACCGATTCTCGCCTGTGAGGGCAGGGGTCTGTGTGCCCCAGACGGCGGTGGCGCCGAGGTCTTCGTTGAGCGCGGGCTGGAAGAGGATGTCCGGCCCCAGATTGGGGGCAGCCCGCTGAAACTGTTGGTCGAGCGCCCCAAGGGGCGAGCCGCGATAGCCTGTGATGAAGCCCGCCGTGTTGAGGCCTGCGGCAGCGTCCCGCGCCTTTTGCGCCATCACCATGCGCACAAGCGCCTGTGTGCCCGACAGGAAAACGTCGGGGGCGCTCAGATCGTACTTGTCGTCCAACGAGACCGTGTGGCGCACGTTCACTCCTCAATCGATCGCTGGCCAAGCATAAAGCCTGTGGCACGCCCTTGGAAACGCGCCATGGTGGATCGGACCCCGGCCGGCCCCTGTGCGGCGAACCTGTGGCGCCCTCAGCGGCGGCAACCCGGCAGGAGCTCGGGGCGATACTCAAAGTGCATGGTGTCGTAGTGGTACCATCGCCCGCCCCAGATGAAGCAGTGGGCCTCGAAGACGGCCACGATCTCCATAGGGATCTGGTTGCGGAAGGGGATGGTGCCGCCCGCCGTCTGCCCCTCCCATCGCCAATAGTTGGCGTACTTGGTGTTGATGTCGACGGCCGCCCCGAAGGAATGGACGCTGAGGCGCCGCGTGCCTGCGATGGTGCGCCACACGAAGCCACCCGCCGGCGGCGTCAAATACTTGTGGAAGCGTTTGGGCAGGCGCTCAAGCTCGGCAGAGATCGCCTCAATCTTCCTGTCGATGCCGAACTTCGTGGTCACCGTCATCCTGGCATTGCCGATGCGCGGCACCCAGTTGATGATGCGCACCTCCCGCCCCACCGCCTTGGATGAGTTGCCGTAGAGCGCCTTGAAGAAGGCCTGGGAGCGGACCCGGCCGGGGTCGTGCAGGCGCGGCGGCGCTTTCTCGCCAGCGCGCGCTTTCGGGTAGGGGTAGGCGAACATGTCCTCAACGTCCGCCTCGGTGAGGAGCTGCGCGGGGGATTTGCGCCGGCCGTCGTCCCACACCACCCGTTCGCCTGAGTTGAAGACGATGGTGTTGCCCTCGAAGCGGAACACGCCAGGGTAGGCGTCCAGCAGCGCGCGCTTGTTCTTGTCCCCCTGCCGGCCCCCTGTGAGCCTGTCCAGAAAGCCGAACCGTCGGGGCTCGTCCACCGTCGCGGGCTGTGCGGGTGCGGCCTGGGCACTTTGCAAGGGTTGTGCGCTCGGCGGTGGCTCCGCGCTCGCCACAGGAGCTGGCGCCTGGCGCGCTTGCGCCGGTGGGCTGGCCGCCGCGCGCACAGGCTTTTTGCGCGGTCGCGGCACGGCGGCTTGATCGGTGCTCTGGCGTGCCGGTGCTGTGGTTTCAGCCTCGTCTGAGAAGACGGAGAAGCGGTCGGCAATGAAGCGGTCGACGCCACCGTCTTTGGCAAGGGCGGCGGCGGTGGCAAGAACGGCCACAAGGGCGGCCACCAAGACTGTGCTGCGCATCAACCCCACAGCCTTTGCCCGTTCGGCCGCAGCCTCGCCGGTGCGCGGCGCACCTCTGATGGCGCTCTCGATCTCAGCGTGGTGGGGCTACTCAAGCCAGTGGTTGTCGCGGCAGTTGTCGGCCCGACCGCCCCTTGCAATGCACTGGTTGATGGCCTTGTCGATGGCCTCATCCACCGTGCGGCCCTCGCCATAGCCTTCAATGTCGCAGGCATCGCAGCGGGAGACGGCGCGGAAGAGGGCAGGGGTTGCCGCAGGGGTCACGGCTGGCGCGACGGCGGGTTTGGGCTTTGGCGTGCGCGGACCCGAGCGCGCCGCCCACCACTGCCGCTCATCCTGCGCGATCTCCTCGCGGGTGCGCGTATCCTGCGGCTCGGTGGAGGGGTTGCGGGCCGCCTCGGCACGGGCCTCAGCGGACGACCACCACAGCTTTTCCTGCCTCTGGATGGGCGTCAGGTTTTCGTCAGCGGCGGCTGCGGCCTCGGCTGCTTCACGCTCGGCTGCCACGCGCTCGGCCTCCTGGCGGGCGGCAGCTTCTCGCTCGTTGCGCTCGCGCTCGGCGCGCTGCTCGGCAAGGAGGCGATCGCGTTCGGCCCGCTCCTTGCGCTCCCGCTCGGCACGCTCGCGGGCTTCGCGCTGCTTGCGGGCCATTTCGGCCTGCTCGCGCTCGCGGGCCTCCTGCTGGCGCTGCTCGCGCTGCATGGCCTCAAGGCGCTCTTGCATCTCTTTCAGCTGGCGCTCAAGGGCTTCTGTGCGCTTGCGCTCAGCCTCCTCGGCACGCTCGCGGGCAAGGGCGGCCTGCTGGCGCTTTTCGATGGCCGCGCGCTCGGCCGCAAGGCGGCGCTTTTCTTCCTCGGCCGCGGCACGTGCGGCCGCCTGGGCCTGGCGGGTTGCCGCCTTGGCTGCCGCCTCGGCCGCAGCCTTTTCGGCGGCCTGGCGTCGGGCCGCTTCAAGCTCTGCCTGACGCTCGGCCTCCTGCGCGGCAGCCGCCTCTTCAGGCGTCTTGATGCAGCCGCGCAAAAGGGTGGGGTTCACCACCACGTTGCGGAAGGTGGTGTCCACAAACACACCCTCACGCATGACCGTGTATTCGATGGACAAAATCTCAGGCTTCAGACCGCTGGGCCACACGCTCACCGACAAGGTGTTCTTGGCACCTTCGGCGGACATGATGGCCGGCGCGCTGCCACCGGTGCGCCGCGCGGCACGGCGGCTGTCGGCAATGGCGGCGCGCACCTGCGGCCCCAACTGGCGGCTGAATGAACAGGTGCCGTCCATGTTGACGGAAACGTTGAGGCCGATGGGCTGGTCGGCGGGCATGGCCGTGCTCAACTGGGCCATGGCCTGCTGGGTGGCCCCTTTCAGCGTCATCAGCTCGAAATCGGCGGGGCGCTGGCGCTCCTCAAGGGTTCTGACGTCAAGGTAAAGGCTGCCTGTCTGGGTGCAGGTGTAGCCACCGTCTCCCTCGCGGCCAGACAGATCCACCTTCAATTCCATCACGTCCGAATCGGGACGTCGGGCGCTCATCATCAAGAGCGCAGGGGCAGAGCGACGCTCGGCAATGGTGTTGCGCAGTTCATCTGCTGCCACGGTGCCGCCCACCATGGAGGCAATGTTGCCCATCACTTCGATAGGGTTGGCGCGGAACGAGCCAGTCAGGTTGATCTCGTTGATGGCCCTTGCGTTGATGTCACGCCGGGTGGATTCGGAGATGTGAGGATCATCGCGGGTGACGCCGACGAACAGCACCTCCACCCGTTCTGAGCGATTGATGCCGCATGACAAATTCAGCATCAAGCTCTTCAACTCGCGCTCGAACGCTGCCTCGAACGGCACCCCTTGAGCCTGCGCCGGTACGCAAAACGCCACACAAACACATAAAAGGCTGAGAAGTCGCAACGTCATGCGATCCACCCCCACGCAATCGATATCCCAACATACTCGCGGCCAGACGCTGCCAGCCAATCCGCCATTTGTCCTAACACACAGGAACAGGCGGCGCGAGCGTGGCAAGATTGTGCGACCCCATTGCGCACGGCACGCTTGCGTCGGGATGGCGCCATGGTGTCCAACGTCACCACAAGACTTTTTGAGGAGACGACCATGGACGTGCGCGCAGCCTTAGCGGTGGGAGCCGGAAAGCCGCTGGAGATTACGACCGTTCAGCTCGACGGTCCCCGAGAGGGCGAAGTGCTGGTGGAAATTATGGCGACAGGTCTTTGCCATACAGACGATTTCACCCTGTCGGGCGCCGATCCTGAAGGCATCTTTCCTGCCATCCTGGGCCATGAAGGCGCAGGCATCGTGCGCGAGGTGGGCAAGGGGGTCACCTCGGTGAAGGTGGGCGACCATGTCATCCCCCTTTACACACCCGAATGCCGGGAGTGCGAGTACTGTCTCCACCCCAAAACAAATCTTTGTCAAAAGATCCGCACCACCCAGGGACAGGGGCTGATGCCCGACGGCACCTCCCGCTTTTCCGCCGGTGGCGAGCCCGTCTACCACTATATGGGCACCTCCACCTTCGCCAACTTCTCCGTCATGCCCGAGATTGCCGTGGCGAAGATCCGGCCCGACGCTCCGTTCGATAAGGTCTGCTACATCGGCTGCGGCGTGACGACGGGGATCGGCGCGGTCATCAACACCGCCAAGGTGGAGCCTGGCTCCAACGTCGTGGTGTTCGGCCTTGGCGGCATTGGCCTCAACGTTTTGCAAGGGGCAAAGCTTGTGGGCGCCAACATGATTGTGGGCGTCGACATCAATCCCGATCGCAAGGCCTGGGGCGAGCGGTTCGGCATGACCCACTTCGTCAACGCCAAAGAGGTGGACGATGTGGTGGCCCACATTGTGGAGCTGACTGGCGGAGGCGCCGACTACTCCTTCGAGTGCATCGGCAACACCACCACCATGCGCCAGGCCCTGGAGTGCTGCCACAAGGGCTGGGGCGAATCGGTGATCATCGGCGTTGCCGGCGCCGGCCAGGAGATCGCAACGCGCCCCTTCCAACTGGTCACCGGCAGGGTGTGGCGGGGCACTGCCTTCGGCGGCGCGCGCGGGCGCACGGATGTGCCCAAGATCGTCGACTGGTACATGGACGGGAAGATTCAGATCGACCCGATGATCACCCACACCATGCCCCTTGAGGACATCAACAAGGGCTTCGACCTCATGCACAAAGGCGAGAGCATCCGCGGCGTTGTGGTTTTCTAGAGCACGATCCGCTCGGTTTGAATCAATCCGAGCGGATGAAAGAGCGCTCGCGTTCAAAGCTGGCGCAGCCACCCCTTGCACGGCACAGGGCCTGATGTAGCGAAAGCGCCAATGGCCCTGGCGCTCAAGCGCCCTTATAGGGGCGGGCAGGGTTGCCGATCACGGTGACGCCTGCCGCCACATCCTTTGTGACGACGGCGCCGGCGCCGATGGTGGCATCATCGCCAATGGTGACGCCGGGGAGGATGATGGCGCCGCCACCGATCCACACATTCTCGCCGATGGTGATGGGCCGGCCGAACTCCTGGCGGGTTCTGCGGTGGGCAGCGTCGCGCGGGTGATCGGCCGTCAGGATCTGAACGTTGGGGCCGATCTGCGTATCATCGCTGATCTTGACCGCCACCACATCCAGGATCACGCAGCCGAAGTTCAGGAACACACCGCGACCCAGGTGGATGTTGTAGCCATAGTCGCAGTGGAAGGGCGGGCGAATGGCGACCCCGTCCCCAACGGCCGCGAACCGTTCGCGCAGCATGGCCCGCCTTTCATCGTGGGAAAGGGCAAGGCTCATATTGTAGCGCGCCATCCATTCCGACGCCGCCTTCTCGTCCGCAGCAAGCTCGGGCCCGCCGGCAATGTAGAGCTCCCCCCGCAGCATCTTTTCTTTCTCGCTCGCCATGGCCGTCCCTTTCGCGTCGTTCTTGGCGCGGGCTCATGCCACATCCTGATGCCGAGCGCACGCAGCCGCGTTGAGAACCGGCCGGTTCTGGCTGGTCTGCACCGCTGCCACTGGTCAAGGCCGCCAATTTGGTCCGCTGCCGAAGGGGGCCGCACAAACCCTGGAGAAGGCTGCCAAACGCGCAACGGTGGCGCCATCTTCCGGCGGCGCAAAAGATGAAAAACTGTCACTCGCAAGTGGGGGTGAAACGTCGTATATCGACGCCACAGGAGAGCGACATGTTTCGACGCTTCGAGCGGCTTGTCGATCCGTATCCAAGCCGCCGACCCAAAACGCCGCCTGCCACGTTCATCGCATTCGTCCTTCACCACTCGCGGGACGTGCGTCCGTGGCTGATTGTGCTCGTGATCACGTCAGTGGGCATCGGGCTGGGGGAGGCGTTTTTGTACGGCTTCCTCGGCACGCTGGTGGATTGGCTGGCCTCGCGGGACCGTGCCACCTTCCTTGAGGAGGAGTGGGTCACGCTCACATTCGTGGGCGCGATGGTGCTTGTGGGGCTGCCTTTGTTGGTCCTGTTCAACACCATGATCGTCCACCAGACCTTGTCGGGGAACTACCCGATGCTGGTGCGGTGGATGTCCCACAGGCACCTGTTGCGCCAGCCCGTCAGCTTCTACGCCGATGAGTTTGCCGGCCGCATCGCCACCAAGGTGATGCAGACGAGCCTTGCCGTGCGCGACTGTATGCTGCGCGTGTTCGACATTTTCGCCTACGTGACCGCCTACTTCGTGGGGATGACCATTGTCGCCGCCCAGGCCGATTGGCGCCTCATGGTGCCAATGCTGGTGTGGGCCGCCGTCTATGTTGCGGGCCTTGCCTTCTTCGTGCCCCGGCTCGGCAAGGTGTCGGAGATGCAGGCCGACGCGCGCTCCATGATGACGGGGCGCATTGTGGACAGCTACACCAACATCCAAACGGTCAAGCTGTTCTCCCACACCGCTCACGAGCAGACCTATGCGCGTGAGGCGATGGATGAGTTCTTGCTGACCGTTCATCGCCAGATGCGCCTCATCACCGCGTTCAACATGGCAAACTACATGTTGAACGCGTTCTTGATCTTCTCCATCGGCGCGCTGGGCATTCACTTCTGGCTCACCGATGCGATCTCGCTGGGCGCGGTCGCGGTGTCCCTCACCCTCGTGTTCCGCCTCAACGGGCTGTCCTACTGGGTGATGTGGGAGATGACGGCGTTGTTTGAGGCGGTGGGCACCATCGCCGACGGCAAGCAGATGCTGTCCAAGGAGCCGACGGTGCGCGATAGGGCCGAGGCGCCAGCGCTCACCGTCTCATCGGGCGAAATTCGGTTTGAGGCCATCCGCTTCCACTACGGCAAGGCGCGGGGCGTCATCGAGGAGCTGGACCTCACCGTGCGCCCCGGCGAGAAGATCGGCCTCGTCGGTCCCTCAGGCGCCGGCAAGACCACGTTGATGAACCTTCTCCTGCGCCTTCACGACCTTGAGGCCGGGCGCATTCTCATCGACGGGCAGGACATTGCTGCGGTGCGGCAGGACACCTTGCGCGAGGCCATTGGCGTCGTCACCCAGGAGCCTGCCCTCCTGCACAGGTCCATTGCCGAGAACATCAGCTACGGCCGACCCAACGCCAGCCCCGAGGAGATCTATCAGGCGGCCGAACGGGCGAACGCCCTGCAGTTCATCACCGAGCTGCAGGACCTTCAGGGGCGTTCGGGCTTCGAGGCTCATGTGGGCGAGCGGGGGGTGAAACTCTCTGGCGGCCAACGCCAGCGCATTGCCATTGCACGGGTGTTCCTGAAGGACGCGCCCATCCTTGTCCTCGACGAGGCGACGAGCGCCCTCGATTCAGAGGTGGAGGCGGCCATTCAGGAAAGCCTGTTCGGGCTGATGGAAGGCAAGACGGTGATTGCCATTGCCCATCGCCTCTCCACCATCGCCTCGCTGGATCGGCTCGTGGTTCTGGACAATGGGCGGATTGTGGAGGAAGGCCGCCACAGCGAACTCGTGATGGCGGGCGGCCTTTATGCGCGCCTGTGGTCCCACCAGTCCGGCGGGTTCATTGCCGACGCTGTGGTGGCTGACGCCGCCCAGTGACGTGACAGGCGGCGTTGCGGGCAAAGCTCTCCGCAACGCCGCTGTTGCATCATTCTTCCAAACCACTGTGATGGGAGGCTGGGAGGCCCTGTGGCCACCAGGCGCTGACGTCTGCTGGGCTAAAGCCTTGAAGTGCCTTCCCGCTCGGTCTCACTCAAACCGAGCGGAATGGGCACGATTGTTGCAGGGGGCGGGGTGAGGTTGATTGCGCTGCCAAGCAGTGCGTAGACTTCAGTTCTGGTTGAAGGAGGAGCGTATGCGCGCAGTCGTCCTGACCGTCTTGGCGGCCGCAGCCCTTGGGGGCGCGGCGTTGTGGGGGAGTGCGACGCCATCGTTCGCCCAAAGCCCTCTCCTGCGCGCCCAGTTCGTGCCGCCACCCGCCAAGGAAGGCTTTCGCTATCCCGACTGCTTTTGCACCGACACCGGCGGTAGCCGTGTGGAAGTGGGCGACTTTGCCTGCCTCAGGATCGGCTCTCGCAGGGTCCTTGCCCAATGCGGGATGAGCCAGAACAGCCCCGCCTGGCGCGAGCGCGCCAACGGCTGCCCCGTCAGCTAACCCACACCCCGCCACTTTAGTGCGGTTTTAGCACTGCTTCTGTTTTGGAGAACACCTTTCAAGACGAAATCTCCAGCGTTAAAGTTGATTGGTTGGACTCCAGTTTTCCTGTTGTGCGAATCCACTGCATTTTTGCGCAGCTTCGCAGAGGTGTCTGCGCATTCCTTGTGCATATTCCCCAGTGCATTCAGTAT
>JBCDCF010000129.1:0-8431 GCA_039182345.1 Pseudomonadota bacterium | reverse complement strand
GCCGAACATTGCCGATGCTGAGGCGCTGACCCCTGAGGCAATCACGAAACAGATTGCCCACCACCTTGTGTTTTCCATCGGCAAGGACCCCGATGCGGCAAGCCTGACCGACTGGCGCCTCGCCCTTTCCCACGTAATCCGCGATCAGGTGGTGGTGCCGTGGTTCCGCACCACCAAGCGCACCTATGCCGAGCGCCGCAAGCGGGTCTACTACCTCTCCATGGAATTCCTGATCGGCCGCATCTTAAACGATGCCACGGTCAATCTGGGACTTGAGGACAAGACCCGTCAGGCGGTTGCCAACTTGGGCCTCGACTACGACACCCTCGTCACCGACGAGCCTGACGCCGCGCTCGGCAATGGCGGCCTTGGCAGGCTTGCGGCGTGCTTTTTGGAATCCATGTCTTCGCTGGGTGTGGCCGCGTTCGGCTACGGCATTCGCTACAATCACGGCCTCTTCCGCCAGGGCTTTAACCACGGCTGGCAGTCCGAAGAGGCGGAGGACTGGCTGGCCCAGCGCCATGTGTTCGAGTTCGAGCGGCCAGAGGCGGCGATCCCCATCGGCTTCGGCGGCCATGTGGAGCCTGGCGAGGGGGACGGCGCACGCTGGGTCCCTGCCGAAACGGTCATTGCTGCGGCCTATGACACCCCCGTTGCTGGCTGGCAGGGCCGCTGGGTCAACACGCTGCGCCTATGGTCGGCAAAACCCACGAAGGTGTTCGAACTGTCGGCATTCAACAGGGGCGACTTCATGGCGGCTGCCGCCCCTGCGGTGTTGGCCGAAACGGTGAGCCGCGTCCTCTACCCTGATGATTCCACCCCCCAGGGCCAGGAGTTGCGGCTGAAGCAGGAGTACTTTTTCACCGCTGCCTCATTGCGCGACATTGTGCGCCGGTTCGACATGCAGTTCGACGATATCGCAGCGCTGCCGGATGCCGTCGCCATCCAATTGAACGACACCCACCCTGCCATTGCAGGGCCTGAGCTGATCCGCATCCTCGTGGATGAGCGCGGCCTGGCGTTCGATGCGGCCTACGACATTGCCGGCAAGACGCTGAACTACACCAACCACACGCTCCTTCCCGAAGCGCTGGAAAAGTGGTCCATCGACCTGATGCGCCACGTGATGCCGCGCCACTTGGAGATCATGGGGCGGATCGACGAGCGCCACGCCCGGGACTGCGCCGCTGCGGGCCGCTCAGCCAGCCACAATGTGCGCGTGATCGGCGATGGGTCCGTGCGCATGGGCAACCTTGCCTTCATCATGGCCAACCGCGTGAACGGCGTCTCGGCGCTCCATACCGACCTTGTGAAGCAGACCGTTTTCAACGAGCTGCACACCCTTCACCCTGGCCGTGTTGTAAACCAGACCAACGGCGTCACACCGCGGCGCTGGCTTTACAGCTGCAACAGGCCTCTGCGTGAGTTGCTCTTGGACACCATCGGCGACACATGGACCGAGGACCTCACCGCCCTTGAGGCCCTTGCCCCCCACGCCGACGACCCCGCCTTCCGCGCCCGCTATGCGGCTGCAAAGGCCGAAAACAAGGCCCGCCTTGCCCACTGGCTGCAGGAGGCCCACGGGGTCAGCGTCGACGAACACGCCATGTTCGACATTCAGATCAAGCGTTTCCACGAGTACAAGCGCCAGCTCCTCAACCTGTTGGAGACGGTGGCGTTGTGGAACGAGATGCGCCGCACGCCCGATGCAGCCTGGGCGCCTCGCGTAAAGTTCTTTGGCGGTAAGGCGGCGCCCGCCTATCACATGGCCAAGCTGATCATCAAACTGATCAACGATGTGGCTGCCACCATCAACCAGGACGAAGCCACCCGCGGCCGCCTCAAAATCGTGTTCCCGCCCAACTACAATGTGTCCATGGCCGAACGGCTGATCCCTGCCGCCGACCTGTCGGAGCAGATTTCCACTGCGGGCATGGAGGCCTCTGGCACAGGCAACATGAAGTTCGCCCTCAACGGCGCTCTGACCATCGGCACGCTCGATGGCGCGAACGTTGAGATTGCCGAGTGTGTGGGCCGCGACAACATCTTCATTTTCGGCCTTACCGCAGAGGAGGTGGCCGAGCGGCGCCACGACCACCGCCCCAACGATCTGATTGCCGCTTCACCGCGCCTTCGCGAGGTGATGGAACAGATCGAATCGGGCCACTTTTCGCCTGACGACCCCGGCCGCTTCCGCGCCATCGTGGACAGTATCCGCCAGCACGACTGGTTCATGCTGACCGACGACTTCGATGCCTTCTACGACGCCCAGCGTGCTGTGGACGCCGCCTGGCACGACCGCGACCGCTGGGTGCGCAGCACCGTCCTCAACACAGCCCGCTGCGGCTTCTTCTCCTCCGACCGAACCATCGCCGGCTACGCCAAGGACATCTGGCAAGCCGAGATGGCCTTGTAGGTTAGGCGACACAACCGAACGCTCACCCACCGGGGTTGTCACAATCCCTCAATACACCTCCCCCACAGTTCCTGTGGAGAGATGGAAGCCTGACGGTCCTTCGGAGCCGACTGAAGACCCAGACCCGCGGAGCGGGGCTCGGGTCAACCCCGAAGAGCGGAGCGTGGGTTGAGGCGAGCCCCGCTCCGCGGGAGAATTGTGCATCGGCGGGAGGGCTTAGCACGGCCCCCTCGGCTCCTGCCGGTCACCCGTGCGCTTGCGGCGACTTGACGGCATCAAGATGACGGTTTGTACGCCATGGATAGCGCCAGGCGATTGACTTTGTCGCCCGCCTTTCTCATACCGCGCGCACCGGGGCCGTAGCTCAGATGGGAGAGCGCTGCAATCGCACTGCAGAGGTCAGGGGTTCGATTCCCCTCGGCTCCACCACCTGTTAGACTGGCTCGTCACGGCAACCGCGACAACCCTCGCCGGTGGCGCCATTGCTGTTCTCGGAGGGTGCCTTGGACGAGGTCTATTCGCTAAAGGGCAAACGCGTGTTCGTGGCGGGGCACAGGGGCATGGCGGGCAGCGCCATCGTGCGCCGCCTTGCCGAGGAAGACCCACAGACGGTTTTGACAGTGCCCCGCAGCGAGGTGGACCTTTGCGATCGCGCTGCCGTGTCCCGTTGGCTTACGGACAACAAGCCGGACATGGTCTACGTGGCCGCCGCCAAGGTGGGCGGGATTCTCGCCAATGACAGCTATCCTGCGGATTTCCTGTTCGACAATCTCGAGATCGAGCTCAACCTCATTCGCGGCGCCTTCGAGGCGGGGGTGGAGCGGCTGGTGTTCCTGGGCTCCTCGTGCATCTACCCCAAGCTTGCGCCGCAGCCGTTGACGGAGGACAGCCTCCTCACAGGTCCGCTTGAGCCCACCAACGAGTGGTATGCCATCGCCAAGATTGCGGGGATCAAGATGGGCCAAGCGCTGAACCGCCAGCACGGCACACGCTACATCTCCGTGATGCCCACGAACCTTTACGGCCCAGGCGATAACTTTGACCTTCAGACGAGCCACGTCATTCCCGCCCTTATGCGCAAGGCTCACGAGGCGAAAATGGCGAATGCCCCGCATATGGAGGTGTGGGGCAGCGGCACACCCAAGCGCGAGTTCATGCACATTGACGACTGTGCCGATGCCATCGTCTTCGCCTCAAAGCACTATGACGGGTATGAGCACATCAATATCGGCGTCGGCCATGACGTCACCATCCGCGAGCTGGTGGAGACGGTGAAAGACGTTGTGGGCTACCATGGCGAACTTTTGTTCGACCGTTCCAAACCTGACGGAACACCGCGCAAGCTCATGAACACCTCACGCCTTGCCGGCCTTGGCTGGTCGCCCACCATCGACCTTCGCCAAGGCCTTGCCTCCACCTATGAATGGTTTTTAGGGCACCGCGCCCACGCCGCTTGACACGGACGGACAAGAACAGCCGTGACCTTGACCATTGCGACCGTGGCGCTCAACGCCGCCAAAGAGCTGCCTGCGACGATCGAAAGCGTGATCGGCCAGGACTTTCCGGACATCGAGTACTTGATCCTCGACGGCGGCAGCTGGGATGATACTCACAAGGTGCTCGGCTCCTACCGCGATGCGGTCTCACGCATCGAGATCGTGGAAGACGGCGGCATCTACCAGGCCATGAACATGGCCGTCGCAAAGGCCAAGGGCGAGTACATCTTGTTCTTGAACGCCGGCGACAGGCTTTATAGCCACAACACCCTGTCAAAGATGTGGGCGCGCCACAGGGACGGCGTGGATGCCTTTTACGGCAACCACATCTACGTGAGTAAAGGGGTGGAAACCTTCCGCCGCGCCGGCGACTTCGGCGAGCTTTTCGCCGCCCTTCGCCTCGGCGAGCTTGGAGACGGCTGGCTCGACCGCTTCCCCGCCCACCAGGCCACCTTCACCCGCACGGCGCTGTTGCGTGACAGACCCTATGACACTGCGCTCAGGATCTGCGCCGACCACGACTTTCTCCTCCACTGTGCCGACAAAGGCTGCACCATCCAGTACGTGGACGAGATTGTCGCCCACTATGCGGGAGGCGGCATGTCGGCAAGCCGGGAGGATTTGTGCCGGCTGGAGTGGAACGCCATCTATCGCGCCCATTGCGAAGTGCCCGACAGGGTGTATACCTTTTTCTACGGCAGCGCCTCCCCCTTCAAAGGCTCGCCCTCACCGTGCAGCGGCGCGGTGATGTCAGGCCTCATCGCCCCTGAGGCAGACGACCTTGAGGACGAGCTGAGCGAGCCCTTCCACTGGATGGCGGGCGAGGGCATGCGCATCAGAACGCCAAGCCACAGGGACAGCACGGGCATTGTTCTGAAAGGCTTCAATCCCGCGGGACGCCAGGCCCTTGAACTTTACATCGACGACGAGCCGGTGGCCCGCCAGGCCGTCGCCACAGGGGATATGGCGAGCGAGATCGCGTTTCCCGAACCCTTGGGGCCAGGCACCATCATCGAACTGATCCCCCTTCATTCGGAGCGCCAGGGCAAAGGGATCGACGTTGTGGGACCCGCGGTCACGGCGTTTTCGTTTATGTTTGAAGACCATGACGTGCCAGCGCCGCTCGAACTCAACGTCCCTGTCACCACGCGCGACTTAACGGGGCTTCATTCCGATGTGCTGGGGCATGGCTGGTGGCCGGCCGAATCCACCCACATCTGGTCACGCGACCTGTTCTCAGAGCTGCGCCTTGCCTCCCTCGCCAGCGTGACCTCCATCACGGTCACCTTGCGCCGCAACCCTTTTGTGGACGAGCAGGACGTTCGGTGCGTGCTGAACGGCTTCACCGTCATGGAGACGGCTGTGCAGCCTGGCACGGGCGGGCGCGTCACCATCCCCGTCGGCAACACCTGGAAGGCAGGGGGGCAGTTGAACAAGCTAAACCTTCAGCCCTCCGTTGCCGCACAGCCCCCTGGCGACCACCGCAATCTTGGCGTTGCGCTGGTGGAGCTGGAATTGAGCTGATGGTCCAGCCCCTCGCCGCCACGCCCAAGGCCCGCCCATGAAAATCTGTTTCGTCGGTCACAGCTTCCACAACCGCACCAAGTCCAGCGACTTCTTTCAGGATGTGCTTGGGGAACTGGGGGAGGTGTCGGTGATGACCTCCTCCCCCGACCAGTCGGGCGGTTATGCGGACGATGCTATCGTGGAGGCATTCGTATCAGGCAACTTCGATCAATGGGTGTTCTGGCAGACCGAGTATGTGGCTGAGCGGCTGCTTCCCCTTGGTCTGCGCAATGCGATCCTTGCCCCCATGTTCGACGGGGCCTGGTCGCGGCCGGACGCCTTTTTCCAGAAATTCGTCACCTGCCGCTTCCTGTCCTTCTCGCGCGAGCTTCACACACGCTTGCAGCATCTTGATTGTCGCTCGACGTTCTTTGAGTACTGGCCAAAGCTCGCCCCCCCGCGCGAGCGGTCCTACAGCCGGGCGGACTGGTCGGCCTTTTTTTGGGAGCGGCGGCCTTTGGACGTGCCGAACGCGCGCTCCGTCTCCCACCAATGCCGCGTGTTGGGGATCGGCAAACTGGCCATCCACGCCGTGCCCGACTTTGAGAGCGACACCCGCGGCACCCAAGGCTACCGCGCCCGCAAACGGCTGAACGGTGTGGAGCTGACGACGTCGGACTGGTTCGACACAGGCGAGCAGTACCGCGAGGCCAGCGCCGCGCCGCTGTTTTACTTCGCGCCCCGCCGCCTTGAGGGGATCGGCATGGCCTCGCTGGAGGCGATGGCCAACGGACAGATTGTCATTGCGCCCGACCAACCGACGGCCAACCAGTATATCGGCCATCTCTCCAGCGGGATTTTGTACGATCCCGACAGGCCTTACAGGCTGCCTCACCTGTCGGAAGGGCAAGCGGCTGACCTGTCGGCGGCCGCACGCATGCGTGTGGAGTTCGGCCACAAGGAGTGGGAGGCGGACAAGGAGCGGCTCCGCTCCTTCCTTCTGGACGATGGCCGGCGTTGGACCAACACGGACTACTCGGCCCATTTCGGCAACCACATCCGCCGCCAGTTGCACCAACACAAAGTCTGATGCCTCCGCCCGGGCCGTAAGGACCCGGGCGACTTTGAGGTGTGTTAGCGCGCCATCTCCGTTTCAAGGCGCGAGGCAACGCTGTCCAGGAACCCTGTGGTGGACTCCCAGGCCTGATCGGCGCCCACCAGAAGGGCAAGGTCCTTCGTCATGTGGCCGTCTTCAATGCAGCCCACCGTTGCGGTCTCAAGGGTCTTGGCAAAGGCGGCGAGATCATCGTTGCCGTCGAGCTTTGCCCTGTGGGCAAGGCCGCGGCTCCAGGCGAAGATGGAAGCGGTGGAGTTGGTGGAGGTGGCCTCACCGCGCTGATGCTGGCGATAGTGGCGGGTGACGGTGCCGTGGGCAGCTTCCGCCTCTACCGTCTGACCATCGGGGGTCATGAGGACGGAGGTCATCAGCCCCAACGAGCCGAAGCCCTGGGCGACGGTGTCGGACTGCACGTCGCCATCGTAGTTCTTACAGGCCCAGACATAGCCGCCGGACCACTTCATGGCGGAGGCCACCATGTCATCGATGAGGCGGTGCTCGTAGGTCAGCCCCTTGGCCTCGAACTCGGCCTTGAACTCGTCCTCGTAGATGCGTTGGAAAATGTCCTTAAAGCGCCCGTCATAGGCCTTCAGGATGGTGTTCTTGGTGGACATATAGACGGGATAGCCGCGCATCAGCCCGTAGTTCATGGACGCGCGGGCGAAATCCTCGATGGACGGGTCGATGTTGTACATGGACATCGCCACACCCGAGCTCTTGAACTCATAGACCTCGTGCACCTCGGGCGAGCCGCCTTCGGGGGTGAAGGTGAGGGTGAGCTTGCCGGGGCCGCCCACCACGAAATCGGTGGCGCGGTACTGATCGCCGAATGCATGGCGGCCGATGATGATGGGCTGCGTCCAGCCCGGCACCAGCCGCGGCACGTTGCGGCAGATGATGGGCTCGCGGAAAATCACCCCGCCCAGAATGTTGCGGATGGTGCCGTTGGGCGAGCGGTACATGCGCTTCAGCCCGAATTCTTCCACACGCGCTTCGTCCGGCGTGATGGTGGCGCACTTGACGCCGACGCCGTGGCGTTTGATGGCTTCGGCGGCGTCGACGGTCACCTGGTCGTCGGTGGCGTCGCGATGCTCGACCCCGAGGTCGTAGTATTCGAGCTGAATATCCAGGTAGGGGTGAATGAGTTTGTCTTTGATGTATGCCCAAATGATGCGGGTCATCTCGTCCCCGTCGAGTTCTACGACGGGATTTGCCACCTTGATCTTCGCCATGCCGAGGTCGTGTCCATTGTTTGTCGGAAAGCGCCTGATGAGCGGCGCGACGGTGGGGATTTAGCATGGCCGATGGGACTGGGGAAGGCGAACCCGCACACGCCCCTGCGATCATTCTGGTGGGCCCTCAATTGGGGGAGAATATCGGCACCGCCGCCCGCGCCATGGCAAACTTCGGGGTGACGGATTTGCGCCTCGTCGCCCCGCGGGACGGCTGGCCCAATGAGCGTGCACGGGCCGCCTCCTCAGGCGCCGACCACGTGATCGACGCCACACGGGTCTATGACACACTGGACGAGGCGGTGGCCGACCTCACCTTCGTCATTGCCACCACGCGGCGCGACAGGGACATGACGAAGGTGGTGAAGGGCCCCGAAGACGGTCTTGCGGACCTGTGCCAGGAGGCGGCGGTCGGCGGGCGCACGGGCATCCTCTTCGGGCGCGAGCGCTGGGGGCTCGACAATGAGGAGGTGGCGCGGGCCAACATCATCGTCACCTTCCCGGTCGACCCGCAGTTTGCCTCCCTCAACATTGCCCAGTCGGTCCTGTTGATGTGCTATGAGTGGCGCAACAGGGCGCTCGCCGCCGCGCCTTTGCCGGAGCCGCGCAACCCCTTAGCAAGCCGGGAAGAGGTGGACGGGCTGTGGCAGCACCTGTCGCGCCT
>JBCDCF010000128.1:0-8456 GCA_039182345.1 Pseudomonadota bacterium | reverse complement strand
GACGGCATCGCAGCAACGCTGGCGCCAACGCCAAGGACCGCCACCAGGAAGGCCGCACGCCGGGCGGGCCCGGTCGTTCTGCTTGTCCACACACACGGTGCCATCACGGCTCCCCTCGCAATCAGGCTTACGCTTTGCGCACGGTGCGGCGCGGCAAGTCAACCCGTTGCCCCTGCGCTTGCCTTGAAACATGGGAGATTCTAGACCGGACGCGCCTGGCACGGGGCCCTCTGCCTCCTGCCGATTCTGACATGCGCCACGTTGCGAGATTGGGCCGCTCCGCGGACCCACCGCGACCAAGGCGCGCAGCCACACCATTGGGGGGATGCCGTGACAAACACCGTGGAAGACCGACTGGCCGAGATGGGCCTTTCCCTACCTGCTGCCAGTGCGCCGGCAGGCTCCTACGTGCCTGTGGTGCAGACAGGCTCTCTCCTGTTCGTGTCAGGCCAGCTCCCCATGGGCCCTGGCGGCCTTGAGCACGTGGGCCGCTGCGGCGAGAACGTGTCCATGGACATGGCCCAGGACGCTGCGCGCCTGTGCGCGCTCAACATCCTGGCACAGGTGAAGGTGGTCACAGGCGATCTTGAGAAGATCAACCGCATCGTGAAGGTGAACGGTTTCGTCAACTCCACCCCCGACTTTGGCGATCACCCCAAGGTCATCAACGGCGCGTCGGATCTGTTTGCGGCCGCCCTCGGCGACAAGGGCAAGCACGCGCGGGCGGCTGTGGGTGTTGCCAACCTCCCCTTCGGCGCTGCCGTGGAGGTGGAAGCCGTCGTCGAGATCGCGGGGGCCTAGCCATCACGGGCCTTGTCCCAGACTGGCTCCTGCGCACACCCATCGCCCACCGGGGTCTGCACGATGACGCAGTGGCCGAAAACACCCTCGGCGCGGTGGAGGAGGCCATTGCCGCCGGCTATGCGGTGGAGGTGGACGTCAGGCTCACCGGCGATGGCGGTCTCATCGTCCACCACGATGTGGGCCTTGAGCGGACCACCCATGCCGACGGTCCCGTGTCGGCAAAGACCCTTGAGGAGTTGCGCCACGTCACCGTGCGCGGGAGCGAGGAGACCCTTGCCAGCCTGACGGACCTGTTTGCCCTGACGGCAGGGCGCGCGCCCCTCTTCCTGGACCTCAAATCCCCTGCCGGGATGGAGCGTAAGGCACAAATGGCGGCGGCCGTCGGCAAGGCGCTCGGCCAGTATGGCGGGGCAACGGCGCTGATGACGTTCGATCCGGACCTGTTGGATCTTTTGCGCCGCACCGTCACGGCAACACCCATTGGGATCTTGGCCGGTGGGGAAGGCAAAGGCCCCTCGCTGGTGACACGGTTCGGCCGGGACTTTCTCCTCCACACCGTGCGCACCAGGCCGGACTTTGTGAGCTACTATGGACCGGCGCTGCCCCACATTGCGCCGCAGCTGTCGCGCCGCAAACGGCCTGTCCTTGCCTGGACGGTGCGCTCTGCCATGGAGGCCGATCGCCTCGCCCGCCACGTGGACCAGATCATCTTTGAAGGGTTCCGGCCCTGAGCGGGGAAAGCGGGCGGAATTGTCTCGACACAAGCGGCTGGCCTTGTGGGCGGGCAACCCGGTACACTTTGCCTGGCGAGCGCGTCGGCGTTGTGGCGACGCCCATGCGCACCCCGTGACGGCCTTGGTACCCCATCCTCACCCACGGTGGCAGAAGGGCGCTTGATGAGCACAGTCAGCATCGAGGCCGTCAACGGGCTTTCGGGCGTCGACCGGAAGGCGTGGGACGACCTTGCCAATCCCGGTTGGACCCTTGGGGACAATGGCGCCCTGTCAGGCCACGGGCCGAACGCCTTCAACCCCTTCGTCACCCACGACTTTTTGCTGGCACTGGAAACCGCCGGCTGCGTGGGCGAGCGCACCGGCTGGTACCCCCGCCATGTCCTTGTGCGCGATGAGGAGGAGCGCCTTCTCGCCGCAGCGCCTGCGTACCTTAAGACCCACAGCAAGGGCGAGTACGTGTTCGACTATGGCTGGGCGGACGCGTTCGAGAGGGCGGGCGGGCGCTACTATCCAAAGCTTCAGGTGTCGGTGCCGTTCACGCCGGCGCCAGGACCGCGATTGCTTGTGGGGTCGGAGGATCCCACCGGGCGACGGGACATTTTGACAAAGGCGCTCGTGGCCGTCGCCGACAAGCTGGACGCCTCCTCCGTCCACGTCACCTTTGCGCTGGAGGATGACTTTGCCGCCCTCACCGACTTCGGCTACCTGGCGCGGCTCGATACCCAGTTCCATTGGACCAGCCGCGGCTACGCCACCCCTGAGGATTTTCTGGCCGCCCTTGCCTCGCGCAAGCGCAAGCAGATCAAGCGCGAGCGCCGGGAGGCACTGTCCAACGGCATCACAATCTCCTGGTATACGGGCCGCGAGATCACCGAGGCGCATTGGGATGCGTTCTACGGCTTTTACATGGACACAGGCGCGCGCAAGTGGGGCCGGCCCTACCTCAACAGGCGCTTCTTCTCCCTCTTGGGCGACACCATGGGGGAGCGTGTCGCGCTGATCATGGCCGAACGCGATGGGCGGTTTATTGCCGGTGCGCTGAACCTCATCGGGTCACAGACCCTTTACGGGCGCTACTGGGGCTGTGTTGAAGACCACCCCTTCCTCCATTTTGAGGTCTGCTACTATCAGGCCATCGACTATGCCATCGTCAACGGTCTCACCCGTGTGGAAGCTGGCGCCCAAGGGGAGCACAAGCTTGCGCGCGGATACGAGGCATGCGAGACGCGCTCTGCCCATTTCGTGCGCCACCCCGGCCTGCGCGATGCGGTGGAAGACTATTTGAGGAGCGAGCGGCGCGCCGTGGCACACCAAAACAGCGTGCTCAACACCTACACGCCCTTCCGCAAAGCGGACGGGCAGGACAGGGATGAGTGAGAGGGGCGCCGGCCTCGTCATCTCGGTTCATGTGCCGAAGACGGCTGGGACGCGGTTCGGCTCCATCCTGAAGGCGCGCCACGGCTCGCGCGTGGCCTTCTACTACGGCAAAGACTCCCCCCTCACCCACCCCCTGGCACGCCGCGCGCCAGGCGATTTCGACGCCGGCATGATCGAGGCGCTGGAGGCGGACGGCATCACCATCTTGCACGGCCATGTGCGGGTGACATCGCTGGTGAAGGCTGTGCCGGACCCGTCCCGTTATTGGGTGTGGCTGCGCGAGCCCATCGAGCAGACCATCTCCCACTACCACTTCCTGAAGAAGGCGACGGACAACGAAGGGTATCTGGCCCGCACCATCCGCGACAACGACCTGTCGCTGGAGGCCTTTGCCGCCCACGACAAGGTGCGCAGCATTCAAACGCGCATCCTCTCCCCCTTTGCGGTGGCAGACCTTGGCTTTGTGGGGGTGACGGAGTTGTTTGCGCCCATGCTGCCCCTCCTTGGCCTCAGCGACAGGGGGCGGCGGGCCAACACCAACCCCGAAAAACCTTTGGCCGACCAGGATGTCAGGCGCGCGCTCGCCCCCCTTCTGACTGAGGACATTGCCCTATATTCGGAGGCGATGGAGCGTGCCGTCAGGCGCCTTGGCCTGAGGAAGACCAGCGGACTGGCGCACCTTCTGCCCTGGCGCCCTTGAGAAGACAGGCGACGGCGCCAAGGCCGCCGCCACAGGCATGACAGCAACGGAGCAAGCCCGATGACGGCCTATGACGACACCAACATCTTCGCCAAGATCCTGCGTGGCGAGATGCCGTCGGAAACGGTGTACGAGGACGACCACACCCGCGTCATCATGGACATCATGCCCCGCACCACAGGCCACTCCCTGGTGCTGCCGAAGGCACCATCCCGCAACATTCTCGACATTGCCCCTGACGACCTGTCGGCCTGCCTTACCACCGTCCAAAAGGTCGCCAAGGCCGCAATGTCCGCGTTTGAGGCCGATGGCATCACCGTCCAGCATTTCGTGGAAGGGGCTGGCGGGCAGATGGTCTTCCACACCCACTGGCACGTCCTGCCGCGGTTCGAGGCGGTGGCCCTGCGCCCCCACACCAGCGAGATTGCCCCTGCCGAAGAGGTGAAGGCCAACGGCGCCAAGCTGCGCGCTGCCCTCAACGGCTGACGAAAAGGCGCGCGATCGGCCGCAACCCCTCCCTCAAGCCCGGCGGCAAGGATGAACGATGCACCGGTGAAGGCGCACGGCCATTCCTTGCGCCTCGACGGGCTGGATGTGGCCCGTTACCTCGCCCTCGTCGGCATGGTGATCGTCAACTTCAAGATCGTCATGGGTGTGGACGAGACGGACGGGCTCGCCGCCACCCTCACGTCAGCTCTTGAGGGGCGTGCGGCAGCCTTGTTCGTGGTCCTTGCCGGCGTCGGTCTTGGCCTTGCAGCGCGCAAAGGATGGGCGGGCACGGCCATCGTGACCCTGCGGCGGGCGGCCTTCCTGTTGGTGGTGGGCCTTGCGAACATGCTCGTGTTTGATGCCGACATCATCCACTATTACGCGTTCTACTTTCTGTTTGGCGCGGCCCTCCTGTCCCTTGGCTCGCGCGCCCTTGTGGCGATCATCCTCGCCCTCAACATTGCCTTTGTGGTGATGGTGCTCAGCCTCGACTACGAGGCGGGGTGGGACTTTTCGGACTTCAGCTATGAAGGGTTCTGGACGCCGGTCGGTTTCGTCCGCAACCTCTTCTTCAACGGCTGGCACCCTGTCATCCCCTGGCTTGGCTTCTTGGTGTTCGGGCTGATCCTAAGCCGTCTCGACCTTGCCGCGCGCCCGGTGCAAGGGAGCCTCATTGCCCTCGGCCTCGTGACCGTTGTCGCTGCGGAAGGGACAAGTGCGGTCCTCATCGCCCAGTTCGCGCAGGACGATCCCGTTCTCGCCGAACTGTTGACCACCAAGCCTTTGCCGCCGATGCCCCTTTACTCCATGGCCGGCATGGGGTGTGCCGCCGTCATCATCGGCCTTTGCCTTGTCGGTGCCGGCGTCTTGCGGCGCAGTGGCGTGGTGGCGGCGCTTGCGCCCGCAGGCCGGCAAACGCTCACCCTTTACATCGCGCACATTTTCATCGGCATGGGCGCCTTGGAAGAGCTGGGCCTTCTTGGCGGGCAAAGTCTGTCGGCCGCCCTCATGGCCTCGGCCGCCTTTTGTGCCCTTGCCACCGTCTACGCCTATGTGTGGTCGCGGCGCTTCAAACGCGGGCCAGTGGAAGCGGTGATGCGGCGCGTTGCAGGTTGACGGCCCTCACACAAGAATGAACCAGGAGAGGACGAGCACCGCCTCTGCCACCACCACCCCCACTGCAAGGGTTTTGCCGGAGGCGATGTAGGCGGCAAACCCTGCCGCTGCCGCAGCAAGGCGCGCCGGCACCGCGAGCCCTTCCAAAGGTCCGACCGGAAACAGGATGAGCCGTGCAATCACGGCGGCCACTAGCGCCGTCGCCACGGCCTTCACCCAGATGAAGAACTCAGAGCCTTCGTTCAGCCGCCCTGCGAACAGCACCCCCAGCCAGCGCCAGATGTGGGTGGGGAGCGCGGCGGCCACCACAATGGTGAGGTAAGGCCCAAGGCCCGCCAGGGACTTGACCGCCTCCTCGCTCAACGGCTTGGCCGCTTGCGCCGCCAGCGCGACACACCGTAGGCAAACGTCCCGCCGACGACGCCGGCCACCAGCAGGTGGGCCTGTTCAAGCACCATGGCAAAGAGCGGACCGAGCACCAGCCCTGCAGCCATCGCCAACTTGTCGGCGTCCATGCGCGCTGCCCCCCAAAGGGCCATCAGGAAGTAGATGGGGGTCAAGAACACCAGCGCGGCCGCCACCACATCAGGCAATGTGCCGATGAGGGCGTAGGCAAATCCCACCACAACAAGGTTCGAAAGGGTCAGCCCCACCGCAAAGCCGGCAAAGAACGGCGCGCGGGCGGGCCGCGGCAGGTCCGGCAGCTTTGCCATGGCAAACACCCAGGCGGTGATGGCGACGAACCAGGACAGGCCGAACAGCATCCATCGCCGCGTGGTGGTGGTGCGCACCAAGGGGACCCAGGCCATCACCATGGGCATGAACCGCACGGCCGAGAGCCCCACCGCAAGGACCACGGCAAACAGCGAAGCGCCCGACCCGATAATCCCCACGAACACCACCTGGCTCGGCAGCGCCCACACCATGAAGGTCATGAACACGGTTTGTGTGAGGGAAAAGCCGGCCTCGCGGGCAAGCGCAGCAAACCCCACCTGCGCGGCCATCAAGACAAGGGCCGGCAAGGAGAAAAGGTTCAATGCCCCTTGCCCCACCCAATAGGCGGTGGAGTGGGTCTGTGGCGCGTCCGGTGCGCTCATATCCTCATGGCTTAAACGAGGTGCAGCGGCACGGGAAGGACCGCGGCGTTGGGGCAGCCATGCCTCTGTGGCGGGCCGGCCGGATCAGCCGGCGGTGGCCCACCAGCGGTCGGTGACGGGGAAACGGCCTGCCGCCTCCTCCAAGGCGCGGGCAAGGGGCATCAGCCCTGCCTCGTCGAAGGGCTTGCCGATCAGCTGAAGACCGAGGGGAAGCCCCGTGTCCGACAGCCCTGCAGGAACGGAAATCCCAGGCAGCCCCGCCATGTTCACAGGCACGGTGAAGATGTCGTTCAGGTACATCTCCACAGGGTCAGGCTTGCCACCAATGGCAAAGGCGGGTCCCGGTGTGGTGGGCGTCAACAGGGCATCGACACCGGCCTCGAACACGCTCTCAAAGTCACGCTTGATGAGGGTGCGGACCTTTTGAGCACGCAGATAGTAGGCGTCGTAGTAGCCGGCCGACAGGACGTAGGTGCCGATCAGAACGCGCCGCTTCACCTCATCGCCAAAGCCTGCCGCGCGGGTCGCCTCGTAAAGGCCGACAATGTCGTCAGCCTCCACCCTGAGGCCGTAGCGAACGCCATCGTAGCGGGCAAGGTTGGAGGAGGCTTCCGCCGGCGCGACAATGTAGTAGGCGGGCAGCGCATACTGCGTGTGCGGCAAGGACACGGGCACGATCTCGGCGCCGGCATCGCGCAGCCACGCTTCGCCCTGTTGCCACAATGCCTCCAGTTCAGGCGGCATTGGGTCCACACGATACTCTTTGGGAATGCCGATGCGCTTGCCCTTCACCGAGGTGTCGAGCGCGGCCTCATAGTCCGCCACAGGCGTGTCGACGGAGGTGGAATCCTTCAAGTCGACGGAGGCCATCACCGACAGCATGATGGCCGCGTCCTTGACCGTGCGGGTGATGGGGCCTGCCTGATCCAGCGAGGAGGCAAAGGCCACGATCCCCCAGCGCGAACAACGCCCGTAGGTGGGCTTCAGTCCCACGGTCCCCGTCAGGGCTGCCGGCTGGCGGATGGAGCCGCCTGTGTCCGTGCCCGTGGCAGCTGCACAAAGGTGGGCGGCAACGGCAGCGGCCGACCCGCCGGACGAGCCGCCGGGGACGAGGTTGCCCTCCCCTTGTGCACGCCAGGGGTTCACCACATTGCCGTAGGCGCTGGTCTCGTTGGAGGAGCCCATGGCGAACTCATCCAGATTGAGTTTGCCAAGGCACACCGCCCCCGCGTCCCACAGGTTGGTGGTGACGGTGGATTCGTAGGCCGGCAAGAACCCTTCCAAAATCTTCGAGCCTGCGGTGGTCTGCACCCCTTCGGTGCAAAACAGGTCCTTAATGCCAAGGGGGATGCCCTCAAGGGTGCCGCCTTCCCCTTTGGAGAGGCGCGCTTGGCTCGCCTCGGCCATCGCCCGCGCCTTGTCCGGCGTGACGGTGATGAAGGCATTCAAAGGGCCGGCCGCCTCGATGGCGCCAAGATAGGCCTCGGTCAACTCAGGCGCATTGATGTCGCCGCGCTTGAGCGCATCGCGCGCCTCAGCAACGGTGAGATCGATGAGGGAGGTCGGTGCGCCGGTCATTCCACCACCTTCGGAACCACGAAGTAGCCGTCGTCCTTTTCAGGCGCATTGGCGAGGATCGCCTGTGGCTTCTCACCATCGACCACAGCGTCAGGCCGGCGGCGCAAGGTGGTGTCGAGGACGGCCGTCATCGGCGCAACACCGTCAATGTCCACAGCGTCCAGCTGCTCCACAAAGCCCAAGATCTCGTTCAACTCCCCTTGGAGCCGTGCCGCCTCCTCCTCGCTCACCTTGATGCGCGCAAGGTGCGCCACGCGATGCACGGTTTGTCGATCAACGGACATCAAACCACCTTGGGATAGGGCGTTGAGGGTGCCACGGTTTCGCAGCGAGAGCAGCCGCACCGCAGGAAAGGGCGCGCAATCCGCCCCCGCGAACGACCGACTTGGGCTCTAACACCGCCCACCCGCGCCGCGCAACACCTGAAGGATCGCCGCCCTGCCAGGCCCCCTTACAGGCCTCGGGCCCCAAGCCTGTTCCTCGGAGCCAGCCGTCGCTGAAGCCCGAACAGAGCCTGAGGGGCGCCGGCTGCAAGGCTGAAAAGCGAAGCGTGCCTTGCGG
>JBCDCF010000127.1:0-8467 GCA_039182345.1 Pseudomonadota bacterium | reverse complement strand
GGCCGCGGCGTCAGCTACCTTGCCACGGGCGACGTTGATTCTGCCCTCGACGACTTCAATCAGGCCCTTGCCTTGGACCGTGACTACGCCGACGCCTGGGCCAACCGTGGCCTTGCCCTCGAAACGAAGGGCGACAAGACGAAGGCAAGGGCTGCTTACAACAGGGCCATGCAGATCAGCCCTGGCTATAAGCCCGCCAAGGAAGGCATCGCGCGCATTGATGCAGGCAAGCCGCCGCTGCGCACGTAGCTGACCGGGAAGTTCCTGAGCGGTTTTTGACGCCCTTAGGGGCCTTGCGAAGCCCCTGCCCTGATCCAATTGTCCTTCGGTGCGAGGCTTGCCTCAAGGCAGGCTTCGTCTCTCCAAAGGAACTGTTGGGAAGGGAAAGTCCCCAGGCGATTTGCGTGGAGGCAGCGGACATTGGCGTGAGGACGGGAGGCTAAAGCTTGGCCTCGACGGCGTCCCAGAACATGGCGGCAACGTTGGGGCCGCCGAGCTTCTCCACAGCCCTGATGCCCGTCGGGGAGGTGACGTTGATCTCCGTCAGCAAGCCGTCGATCACGTCAAGGCCTGAGAATGTGAGGCCCATCTCCTTCAAGCGCGGGCCCACACGGGCGCAGATCTCCCGCTCGCGTTCCGTCAGATCCGTGGCATTGGCGGCGCCGCCCCGCACCATGTTGGAGCGGATCTCGCCGGCTGCCGGGACGCGGTTCACCGCGCCGGCAAACTCGCCGTCAATGAGGATGATGCGCTTGTCGCCGTCCATCACCCGCGGCAAAAACTGCTGCACCACGAACGGTTCGCCAGGAAAGCTCGTCTCGAAAAGGTCCAGGAGGGAGCCGCGGTTGGGGTCGTCGGCCGACAGCTTGAACACGGCAGCGCCCCCATTGCCATAAAGGGGTTTGACGACGATGTCGCCGAACTCCTTGTGAAACTCCAGGATGGCCTTGCGCTCGCGCGAGATGAGCGTTGCCGGCATCAGGTCGGCAAACTCCACCACGAACAGTTTTTCGGGTGCATTGCGCACACCGTGCGGGTCATTCACCACCAGGGCGCCGGACCGTTCAAGAATGTGGGTGGAGGTGACGTAGGCCATGTCGAACGGCGGGTCTTGGCGCAACAGCACCACGTCCATCTCGGCAAGGTCCGTGTGGGTGGGCTCGCCGAGGGTGGCGTGGTTGCCCACCTCATCGCGCACCGTAAGGGCTTCGATGTGGGCCGAAACGCGCCCGTCGCGCATGGTCAGCCTGTCAGGCGTTGTGTGGAACAGGGCATGGCCCCGGCGGGCGGCCTCCAACAACAGGGCGAAGGTGGAATCGCCGGCAATGTTGATCCGCCCGATGGGATCCATCTGCACCAGTACGCTTGCCATTGCCGGCCCCCTTTGCCGCGGCCGCGCATGGTCCGGCCTTGAACGTGTCGGCGAGTGTCATGGCGTCGGCGCGGTGGGAAGGCAAGCGTCAACCGCTCTCGTGTTTGCGAAGGGCAAGGATGCGCTTGTAAAGATCGCGCCGTGGAAGGCCTGTCGCCTTGGCCACCTCGGCCGCAGCCTCCGCAGCGCCCTTGCCCTCTTGAGCGGCGGCCAGAAGCGCATCCACCTCGTCGTCCGTCGGTGCGGCAGCATCCCCAGGCGGTGCGACGAGGACGACAATCTCGCCCTTTGTGGGGGTTTGGGCAAAGCGTGCGGCGAGACGGTCGAGCGTGTCCCTTTCCACCGTCTCGAAGCGTTTGGTCAGTTCACGCGCCACCACCGCCTGACGCGGCCCCAGGGCCTTTGAAAGGCTCTCCAGCGTCGCGGCCAGCCTGTGCGGAGCTTCAAACAGGACGAGGGTGGCGGGAATGCCGGCAAGGTCCAGGATGCGCTTGTCGCGGGCGGCGGCCTTGCTGGGCAAGAACCCTGCAAAATGGAAACGGTCGGTGGGAAGTCCACTCACCGACAGGGCGGCGATGGGCGCAGAGGCGCCCGGCACCACCCGCACCGAGTGGCCATTGGCCCAGGCTTCTGCCACAAGGCGATAGCCTGGGTCGGACACAAGGGGCGTTCCGGCATCGCTCACAAGGGCGATGGACTGGCCCTCGCCAAGGGCGGCCAGAAGCTTGGGCCTTTGGGCTGCCGCGCCATGTTCATCATATCGCACCAGTTGGGTGGTGATGGCATAGTGGGACAGGAAGCGGCCTGTGTGGCGCGTGTCCTCTGCGGCCACCATGTCCACTGCGGCAAGGGTGGCAAGGGCGCGCAGGGTGATGTCGGCGCGGTTGCCGATGGGCGTTGCGACAACGTATAGGCCTGCCGGCACACCGGGTGCGCTCATGGTGTGGCCGTCAATCATGTAGGCGCGCTCAGGCAGCGATGCGTCCTCCGGCTTGCAGGGATGGCGTTCCATGGTAGAGGATCGCGCTGTGACAGGAACGAGAACAATACGCAACGGACAGGAGCACCGTTGGCAGGGGCGCGCGAGGCGGGCAGCACCGCTTCTCAGCCTTGTCGCAGCGCTCGTCCTTGCTGCGTGCGCGGGTGATGGGCTCGACGATGGGCCTTCTCCCAGCGCCATCGTGGGCGGGCCAGCGCCTGTGAGCGAAGAGCGGGTGATCGGCGACGGGTCGATCACTGTGGCGCTGCTTCTGCCAATCTCCGCAGGCGGCAGCGCCAGCGGGCTGGCCCAGTCCTTCCAAAGCGCGGCCGAACTTGCCCTTGATGAGGTGAGCGAGGACAACATTCGCATTGTGGTGCGCGACACGGCAGGCAGTGCCGACACGGCGCGCCTTGCGGCCGAGGCGTCCGTTGCCGACGGGGCGCAGTTGATCCTCGGTCCGGTGTTTGCGCCGGCCGTTTCCGGCAGCGCCGACCCTGCGCGGGCCGCAAGTGTCCCCGTCATCGCGTTTTCCACCGATGCCACCGTTGCAGGCCGGGGCACCTATCTCCTCTCCTTCCTGCCGCGCCAGGATGCAACGCGCATCGTGGCGTATGCGGCGGAAAATGGGGCTAATGCGTTCTCCGCGCTGGTGCCTGACAATGGCTATGGCCTTGTGATGGAGGCCGCCTTCCGCGAGGCTGTGGCCACCGCGCGCGGCAAAGTGGTGGCCGTGGAGCGCTACCAGCCTGGTGAGATTGCAGCCGCCGCCACCGCCGTTGCAGGGCGCGGCGCTGTGGATGCGGTGTTCGTGCCCAATGGCGGCGATGATCCTGCCGCGGCCGCCGCCGCCTTGACCGCCGCCGGCGTCAACGCACGGCTTTTGGGCAGCGGCCAGTGGGACAATGCGGCAATCCTTGCGGCGCCAGGGCTTTCGGGGGCGCTGTATCCCGGTCCCGCGAAAGGGGGCTTTCAGTCCTTCTCGGAGCGCTACCAGGCCAAGTTCGGCGCAGCCCCGCCACGCACCGCCTCACTCGTTTATGACGCTGTGCGCCTTGCCAACGGGCTTGTGGCCGCGCGTGGACCTGGGGCCTTCCGCTCGCAGTCCCTTCAGGCAAGCGACGGCTACCTTGGGGTGGATGGCATCTTCCGCATGTCCTCCGATGGGCTGTCTGAGCGGGGCCTTGCGGTCTACCAGGTGGGGACGGGCGGCACATCGTCCGTGGTGTCGCCGGCACCCTCCAAGTTCTCGCGATCGTTTTAGGGGTTCGCCTTGGCGCGAATCCTCATTGTCATCACCGGCGGCATCGCTGCTTACAAGATGCTGGAAGTGGTCCGCCGCCTGCGTGAGCGCGGCCATGAGACGCCTGCGATCCTCACCGACGCTGCCAAGCGCTTTGTGACGCCTTTGTCGGTGGGTGCGCTCTCCAATGCGCCCGTCCTGGACGACCTTTTCGACCTCGACCGTGAACGGGAGATCGGCCACATCCGCCTGGCGCGGGAGGCTGACCTTGTGCTGGTTGCTCCTGCCAGTGCCGACTTTCTGGCCAAGATGGCCCATGGCTTTGCTGGCGACCTTGCGGGGGCTGTCCTCCTTGCCACAGAGGCGCCTGTCCTTGTGGCGCCTGCCATGAACCCTGCCATGTGGGCCCGCCCCGCCACCCGGCGCAATGTGGCGCAGCTTCAGGCCGACGGCGTCGCGATGATCGGCCCCGAGCGTGGGGAGATGGCCGAGCGCAATGAAGCGGGCGTCGGCCGCCTGTCGGAGCCGGCGGCCATCGTCGCCGCAGTGGAGGCGCAGCTGTCCCCCGATCGCAGCCTTGAGGGGCGCCACATCCTCGTCACCTCAGGGCCCACCCATGAGCCCATCGACCCTGTGCGCTACATCGCCAACCGTTCGTCCGGCCGGCAGGGGCACGCCATCGCAGCGGCCGCTGCCGCCAAGGGGGCGAGGGTCACGCTGGTGAGCGGCCCAGTCACCCTTTCGCCGCCAAAGGGGGTGGAGGTCCGCCCTGTCCAATCGGCGCAGGACATGCTGGCCGCGGTCACAGGCGCTCTTCCCGTCGATGCCGCCGTGATGGCAGCGGCCGTCGCCGACTGGTCGGTGGAGGCGGCGGGCGAGAAGATCAAGAAGTCAGGCGCCCCGCCGAGCCTCACCTTGCGGGAAAACCCCGACATTCTCGCGACCCTCAGCCGGCATACCCATCGGCCACCCCTCGTGGTGGGCTTTGCGGCCGAAACCTCCAACGTGGTGGAGAACGCCAAGGCCAAGCGCCTGCGCAAAGGGTGCGACTGGATTGTCGCCAACGATGTGTCGCAAGGGGTTTTCGGGGAGGACGAGAACACCGTCCACCTTGTCACCGAGACGGGGGTGGAGGACTGGCCGCGCCTCTCCAAAGCCGATGTGGCGGACCGTTTGACGGCGCGCATGGCCCAAACCCTCGGCCCCACCGATGATTGACGTTGCCATCAAGACGCTGCCCCACGGCGAAGGTCTGACGCTTGTCTATGCCAGCGAGGGTGCCGCAGGGCTCGACCTTCCTGCCGCCCTTGACGAGGACGGGCCGGTCACCCTGGCGCCCCTTGGCCGCGCGCTCATCCCCACAGGGGTCGCGATCGCTTTACCGGGAGGCTATGAGGCACAGGTGCGGCCCCGCTCCGGCCTTGCCGCACGTCATGGTGTGACCGTTCTCAACGCGCCAGGCACGGTCGACGAGGACTATCGCGGCGAGGTGAAGGTGGCCCTCATCAACCTGTCGGACACCCCGTTCGTGGTGCGGCGGGGGGAGAGGATCGCCCAGATGGTGTTTGCTCCCGTCACCCGCGCCGTCCTTCACCCTGTGGAGGCGTTGCCTGAGACCCTGCGCGGTGAGGGCGGTTTCGGGTCCACGGGCCGATGACCCTGTCGCCGGAGGAGGTGGAGCGCTACGCCCGCCACCTTGTGCTGCAGGAGGTGGGCGGCCCTGGCCAGCAGGTGCTGAAGCGGTCCTCCGTCCTTGTGGTGGGGGCCGGAGGGCTCGGCTCGCCTGTGATCTTGTACCTGGCAGCGGCAGGGGTCGGCACCATCCATGTGGTGGACGATGACGCAGTCAGCCTCTCCAACCTTCAGCGGCAGGTGCTGCACGGAACCGACGATATCGGCCGCCCGAAGGTTGCAAGCGCTGTGGATGCGGTCCGCACGCTGAACCCCCACACCACCATCGTCCCCCATGAGATGCGGCTCTCGGAGGCCAATGTTGCCGACCGTCTCAACGGTGTGGATGTGGTGGCGGATGGGTCGGACAATTTCGCCACCCGCTATCTGGTGTCCGATGCCTGTGCCAGGGCCAAGGTGCCTTTGGTGACGGCCGCCGTCAGCCGGTTCGACGGCGCCATCACCACACTCGCCCCGTTCGAGACGGGGCCGGACGGCCGGCCGCGCCCCACCTACAGGTGCCTTTATCCGGAGGCGCCTCCGGCCGACCTGGAGCCGCCATGCGCCACAGCGGGGATCCTTGGCGTCGTGACGGGGGTTGTCGGCACACTCCAGGCCGCTGAGGTGCTCAAGCGCCTCCTCGGGGTCGGGGAGCCGCTTTACGGCAAACTCTTGTGCGTGTCGGTCCTTGGGGCACGCTTTGAGGTGATCGACTACGAGTGGGACCCTGCCAACCCTTTGACCGGCTCGTGCGCGACGCCCCGTTCGGCGACGCCAGTCCAGGCAAAAAGCTCTTGAGCGGCGCCCACACCCTCTAGCTCGAACATCCCGCAGGACTGCCAGCCGCCGCAGGCACTGGCAATGGGGTTGGTCACGAGCACAGGCTCGCGCAGCGCTTTCGTCAGCCGCTCGATCCGCGCCACCTTGTTCACCGTCGGCCCGATGACAGAGAAGGTCAGCCGGTCGGGAATGCCGATATTGCCGTACATGACGGGGCCTGTGTCGATGGCAATCCCGGCAATGTCGGCAAGACAGGTGCGGTCGCCAAGGACCCCCGCCTGCTCTTTGCGGAACTTTTCCAGCTCCTCCAGCACATCCTTCGTGGCGCTCAGCATACGGGCGATGCCGTCATCCTCCAGCGGCATGATGGCAAGGACCGCATCGCCGATGAAGTCGAGCACATCGCCGCCCGCGGCCGCGATGGGGCCTGCGGTGGCGCAAAAATAGTCGTTGAGGAAGGGGAGATAGTCCTCAAGGCCCAATCTTTCGCAAATGGCGGTGGAGCCGCGCAGGTCGCAGTACCAGATGACAGCGTCGATGGACTGGCCTTCCCCGCGCATGATCTGCCCGGAAAGCACCTTTTGCCCTGCGGCGCGGCCGAGATAGGTCTGCGCGAGGGAATCGCGCATGTCGCGCTGGATGGTGCTGCGCGTTGCCAAGGCCAGCATGAACTTCAGCCGCTCGAGCGCCAGAAGGTCCATCTCGTTAAAGCCGCCTGGCGCATCGGAACAGAAGCTGACGAGAATGCCGGCGCCAGGGACATCCACCGCCATGGGCCGGCCGAACTTGATCAGCATCAGCACATAATCGGTGTAGCCGCGCTCCTTGAAACTATGCAGGAGCGGAAAGTCGAGCGGGCTGTTGGGGTCGGCGATCTTACGGCGCAGCAGCGCCACGTCGTGGTCCACAACATAGCGGATGGGCGACTGCAAAAAGTCTTGCGAAGTCCCGCCTTCTCCATGGCGAAACTTTTCGATCTCCACCCCGTCCTTCGTCACGTCCCAGGTGATGTTCTGGGTCATGAAGATGGGGTTGAGAAGGCGCCAGGCGATCATCGCCCGCGAGATGCTGAGGCCCTGTCGGCGGGCCTCCACGCAAAACCCCTCAAGAAGCTCCGTCACCGCCTGGTCGGCAAGGGCGCCGATCGCCAAGAATTCCTCAAGGTCGGCGATGAGGGCGTTGTGGGGCACTAGCGTGTGGACCCATGACTGGCAGGCGCTGTCACGGGACCTTGCCTGAAGGCTTCGCCCGCGCCGGCCCACAAACGAAAGCCTCGTTGAATAGGCAAAGGCATGTCCTTCCTCAGCGTTCGCCTATGGTGGGCCGGCTCTGACCAACGCAGCGCCTCCCACTTAAGGGGTCACACCCCGGGGGGCCGCGATCCTAGGCGGCCTTGCCGTGGCAGTGCTTGTACTTTTTGCCCGAGCCGCAGGGGCATGGCTCGTTCCGGCTCACCTTGCCCCAGCTCTTGGGGTCGGCGGGGTTGCGCTCTGCAGCGGTCTTGCGGGCCGCACGGGGCTCGCGCACGGCCACCTCACCGTCTTCGGGTGCGCCGGGCTCGGGGCCGTAGGCAGCATCGGCTAGCTCGAACTCGTCCTCGCCCGAGAACGGGTCCATGTGGTGGGGCTCCATGCTGGCAAGGTCACCGTCGGCAGGGAGCGTCGGCGCGGGCTGCTGGGTCTGGATCTCAATGCGCATGAGCTGACCGGTGGTGGCGGTCCTCAGCTCCGACAGCATGGATTCAAACAGGGCGAACGCCTCGGTCTTGTACTCGTTCAACGGGTCGCGCTGGGCATAGCCGCGGAAGCCGACCACAGAGCGCAGGTGATCGAGCGTTGCCAGATGCTCGCGCCACAGGTGGTCGAGGGTCTGAAGCAACACCGACTTTTCCACCTGGCGCCACAGCTCAGAGCCGTACTTGCCAACCTTGCGGGCAGCCGCCTCGTCCGTCGCCTTCTTCAGACGGTCGCGGATTTCCTCGTCGGCGATCCCTTCCTCGTTCGCCCAATCGGGGATCGGCAGGTCAAGGTCGAAGATCTTCATCACCTCTTCGCGCAGTTCCTTGACCTTCCACTGCTCGGGATAGGCCTTTTCGGGAATGTGCTTTGAGACGAGGCTGTCGATCACGTCGTGGCGCATTTCGGTGATGGCATCGCGCACATGCTCGTCGCGCATCAACTCGCGGCGCTGCTCGAACACCACCTTGCGCTGGTCGTTCATCACGTCGTCGTATTTGAGGACGTTCTTTCGCTGGTCAAAGTTGCGCGCTTCCACCTTCTGCTGGGCTTTCTCCAGCGCCCTGTTGATCCAGGGGTGGACGATGGCCTCACCCTCTTCAAGGCCAAGGCGCTGGAGCATGGAATCCATGCTGTCAGAGCCGAAGATGCGCATCAGATCGTCCTGAAGGGACAGGTAGAAGCGG